>CAZLCM010000012.1:0-14509 GCA_964558055.1 uncultured Isosphaeraceae bacterium
GATGGTGCCCATAATCATCGTAGACGATTGCGGTTCCATTTTCCTTACATTTAAAGGTTCCAAGTCGCTGTAACCTCCGATCAACTCCTTGAAATTGCTCTAAAGGTTCTATCAGTGATTCCCAATCAACACCAAGATACACTGCTAGAATTGCAGCAGCAGCAGCGTTAAGAGCGTTGTGAGAACCGGGCATGGGATTCGTCCACTGAATAGTCCACATACCATCTCTGAGTATGCCAACCCGTCTTACACTTGGATCGAACATAACTTGGTAATCGGCTTCTGGGTGAAACCCAAATGTTTCAACATTGCAACTTAATGCAGGAGTTACGATGTTCCTATGAGCTCCATCGTGTGCTATGAGCAAAACACCCCCATCTTTTGAATCGGGGATTTTTATTGCAAAACCCTTGAATGATTCAATTATGTCATCAAGCGATGAATAGTAGTCAAGATGATCTTCTTCAATGTTATTGATAAGCCCAATATAAGGATTATGGTCGTGGAATGATCGATTGAATTCGCATGATTCACTGACAAGTATTCCCTGTTCCCCTTTGTGTTTCCCGACTGGAATTGTTGAGGATCCGACTTTGCTTGAACCACCAATTTGTTCACAATTTGCGCCAACTATGAAACTAGGGTTGAAATTGGTGTGTAGTAGTATTGAACTTAAAATAGAGACGGTAGTTGATTTTCCGTGTGTTCCTGCAATACAGACACTGGTGTGTTTTTTCTGTACAAGTCCGAGCATTTGTGCGTATGTAACGATTGGGATGCCCATCTCATCGCCAGCAACAATCTCTGGATGGTCAGGTGCTATTGCTGCAGAATGGACAATCAGGTCAGTGTTTATATGGATTGCGCTACCATCTTGTGTAAATGAAACTTCAATACCTTCTCGGATGACTTTTGAAGTTGTATCTGATTCTATTTCATCCGTTCCCCGCACATTCGCACCAAGTCGATTAATAAGCAACGCCAATCCACTCATTCCACAACCTCCTATTCCAACGAAATGAATAGATTTGTCTTGGAGTGTTTCGATTGAGAAACCAGAAGGGAATTGCGATGTCATATATAGGATTCTATCGCCCTTAAGTCACCTTCGCCTTGAACTTGAAGAAGATTCTCACTGTAGTGGTACAATGCCAAAACATGAGTGAAGTACACGCACAAATACTAATCGTTGATGACGAACCAGATCATGCAGAGGTGATGGCTGAGTCACTTAGGCGGCTCGGACATATCTGTACTATTGTTGATGGATTTGAGTCCGCTAAAGACGAGTTAACGATGGGTAGTTTTGACGTGATTGTCACCGACATGGTGATGGAAGAAGAACAATCTGGATTGAAGGTTCTGGAACTAGCCCAACAACAGCAAGACAGCGCAGCGACAATTGTTGTGACAGCACATGGTGATATACCAACAGCAAAGGCAGCTCTTCAGGGTGGAGCGTATGATTTTATCGAAAAACCGCTTGACCTTGATGTATTCAGAAATCTAGTAAATAGGGCTGCAGAGACGGTCGTCTTACGTCAGCAGAATGAAAGTTTGAAAGGGCAAGTTGATTCTGCTTATGGATTCGAGGGAATTATTGGTGAGTCACCTGCAATACGAAGTATTATTGAATTGATTCAACAGGTTGCTCCAAGTACGTTGCCTATTTTAATCACTGGCGAGTCGGGTACAGGCAAGGAGTTAGTTGCAAACGCAATTCACAGACAATCAAAAAGAGCTTCAAAGAAATATGTCGCGTTTAACTGCGCAGGGCAAAGTGAGTCCCTGCTTGAAGATCAACTTTTTGGTCACGTACGTGGTGCGTTTACTGGTGCAGACCGAGATAGGGAAGGTGTCTTCGAATACGCCAATGGAGGAACTCTATTTTTAGATGAGATTGGCGATATGCCACTATCTATGCAAGCGAAATTATTACGCGTACTTGAAACGGGCGATGTTGTTCGACTTGGACAAAACAGCGATCGAGCAACCGACGTTCGATTTGTTTCTGCAACTAATCAGGACTTAAAAACTCGGTGTGAAAATGCTGAGTTTAGAGAAGATTTATATTTCAGAATAAATGGCGCAGAAATTCACGTCCCACCTCTTAGACAGCGTCGTGAGGATATTCCATTATTGGTTAATCATGCTCTTGGAAAGTTCTCTGCAGACATGGATCTAACTAGACCTACATTTACAGAACCAGCAATGCTTAGATTGGTTGCATACGACTGGCCCGGTAATGTTAGGGAGTTGATGAATGTTGTTCAGAGAATGGCAGTCGTGACCCAAGGCGAAGTGATTGATCTTGCTCAGATTCCGGATGAAATTAGAAGTTCTGACTCTGATGATTCTTATGACGTTGGTTCACTTGCTGGCATTGGACTAGATAAACTTGAAAAAGAAGCCATAAGGCAAACTCTTGCTATGACTGGTGGGAATAGGGAACAGACCTCAAACCTTCTTGGAATTGGGGAGCGGACACTCTACCGAAAACTCAAAGAATACGGCATCAAATAACCAATTCTTAGAAAAATAAACGACCCGCGGGATTGTTTTTTTCGCGGCAAAAGATAAACGACCCGCGGGGTAGTTTTTTTTAGTTTATGGTGCCTGTCATAGGGTTGATTTGTATAACAACGGAGGTCTCTTTGCAATTGATAGTTATATCAACTGGTTGCGTGAAATCTTTAAGTCCTCCGTTCTGGTCAAAAACAACCATTTGATTATCAGTGTTGGTGCTAAGTGTTACAGTTTCTGCGCAAGCAGCTGAACCTTCACCAAGGAGTAAGGAAAGTGGCTCCTGTGTAACATCATCAATCAAAGGAACATCTGGTGAGTCGGTGTTTGCTATATACCAACCATTATTCTCAGCCGTGACAACAAGAGCAATTTCTTCTTCTGGGTATGAGATCGCTAATATCTGTGCATACTCCAAGTCGCTGGTTAATAACCTTCTTGTTACTTCGGTTTGTAGTTTGTTATCATCGCCGAACATTGGAACAGCCAGTGCCGCTAATATTGAAAGAATCGCTAGGGAAAGCGTTAGTTCTATTATCGTAAAACCTAAATGTTTCCTCGTTAGATTCATTAGTCAATCACCGATGCAAATGAGTGCCCAGTTGTTTGCGAATTGTGAAGTTGCCTTGCTAGGGATTCCCAGCGACGAGCGTCAACACCATAAACAAGGAGTTCATAAATAACTTCGTTCGGCCTTTCGGTTGGATAAGACCACCAGTCCTGCCAACTTTGGTAACTGTCATCGATGATGGCATCTGTGGTTTGAAGTAATGAGTCAATCAGAACGGGATCGAGTTGTGCAAGTTGCTGCAATCCATCGATTAAAGTTCCATCGTCGTTGTACAAAGAACTTGAAGTGTCTGCATAACCACCCTGATCAAGGGTTGGGTCGTAGAGTAATCTTGACGCTCCTCTCAAGGTGATTTCGTCCGATGCTATACGGCCACACAGAGTTGTTAATCCGCTAAGTTCAACATCGCTATTTGGTGCATAAATCTCGCCTTTGATAGTTGTGATTCCGCGCAAATCCCATTCGGTGTCATTGTGCCCAAATAGGCGAACGCGGTTTGGGTTACTCCAAGAATTTGCTGAATGGCTTTCATTACCGATATAACTGGATTTGATTTCAACATCTCCGCCAGCGTGAATAGTAAGGGTTGCGTTTTCTGCAAGTTCAATTGAAGCAGCATGGAGGTTTATGTCATTATTGACAGTGAGGGTTACATCTCCATGTATAACTACTGGTTGGCTGTAATTTAGGTGGAGTTCTTCGATTTCGTAAGAACCCCCATATACGTTAAAAGCGTTCAATTCGTTGCTTAGGTAATTTCCAAATCCACTGGTAAAGTTATGTACCCAGTTATTCGAATTTGAGGAACTTGAGCTCTCCTCTTCCAATTCAAATTGTGAAGTATTTTCTGGTGGCGTTGGAGGCATCGGGAAGGGTGGAGAGTCGGGGAGAACATTGCAAGAAGACATGTCTGATGAAATCATGGATGAAGCACTTGATAATGTGTGAAGTTCAATGTTTGATGTCTGTCCCCAAGAATTTATTTGAACTGACATTGGGCTTGTTGCTAGAGTTCCTACTTGGATTGGATCGTTTTGTGTTCCAATTGGTGAAGCAGACCATTGCTTTACTGAAGCAACATCTCTAATAGTGAGTTGAGATTGAGTGAATAGCGCAAATTCACTGTAATCTACATCGAATTCTTCTTCCGTTGGAATGATGGTTGCGTGTGCCTCGGTTGCCTGCGAAATTCCAGAAACTGATGAATAGATGACAATCTCAACTTCATTCGTTGACTCTGTTGGAGGTAACTCTGTTTCGGAATCGATGACGGTTAATGTAATTTCGCCTCCTCCAAAAGCAAAGGAGTCGAGGATGACACCATCAAGATGCTCAGTTCTCCAATCAGCGTCCGTTTCAAGTATCGCAATTGCCAAATCTAGACCCGATTCGGCAAGTGCTCTTGCTTTAGCCGATGCCTCGACATTAGAACTAATTGCAATCGAGTTGTCCCGACTACCAAAATATGCTACAGCAATTGAGCCAGTAACTAATACTGCAACCATAACAAGCATTAATGCGATTCCTCTACGTCTTGGAGATATGTTGTTCATGTTGTTGTGCACTTTTAATACTCCGAAGGTGATATATGTACTCTGATGGTTTCATCTACTAAAGAATCACTTGTTTCACCAGAGGAAGAGGAAAACGAAAAACGGACACAAACTCGTGTTGCATCGAGTGGGTTTGAATCATTAGTCCAAAATGTGCAAGACGCCATTGCGTCAACAAGAGGTATGGAATCAACCAAATCATCGCTCTGAAATCCTAAGAGAAGTGACTCGTAGTCAGTTGATTCATTGCATTCGACGTCTGCAGCGTCGATCATTGACTGTGACCATTCTTCAGGAAAATCAACGAAAAATACACTTAATAGATTGGACGTGGGGTCGAATCTAATCCACCGGATTTCAGAAGAGTGAACGGTGTTGCTTTCTCGTGAGTCGTCTGTCCAGATTGTTAAGTATGTATTACTTTTGTCGAGAATACAACGGGCTGGCGCGATATAAGCCCCAAGGCGAACTTGAGTTGTCGCAAGCAATATAGCGGTTTGCCGGCCGTCATCTTTAGTCGTCAAACTATTCGTAGCAGCAGCCATCATTGAAGCAACTGCTGCACCAACTACGGAGGTAATTCCGATGGTCAAAATCAATTCTAAGAGTGAGAGTCCTCTGCGATTCATGATTGTGGCTCCGGAACAAATCGTTCGATTGTTGCAAGAATTCGACCATCGGCAGTGAATGATGAAACTGTAACAGTACGACCAACTACGAAAACTTCAAGTGGTGTAACTTGAACTTCATCTGAAATTACAGTTACGTTTCTTCCTATCTGACTCCAATCACCATCCATTCCAACACCAGTGGGATCTGTGATTGTTCCAACTTCCTCAACATAGCCATGCCAAGTATCGATGGATTCCCAAGGTGCTTGGGTTATCTGTGACAGTAATGACTCTGCTGCTACTGAGCCAACAATTTTGTTCCTCGCTTCTAAAGATTGCTGCTGCCCAGCAACAATTGCACTAGTGACCGAAGCAACTGCAAAAGTGAGAATTCCTACAGCGATTAAGACCTCAAGGAGGGCTATACCACGCTGCGGGCGATGATTACATTTAGGAGACATATATACCCAATCGAAAACATCAGATGGCGTATCCCTTACTTGGTAATTTCCTTATTAAAAAATAAACCTGTAAGTGCTTCATTCGGATTAAATTACCTAACATTCCAACAGAGTATGTCCGATAAAAGAAGCGAGGATTGATGTGAATTGCATTCATCCTCCGAACGATGGTAAAAAAATGTCTCTTAGCCGTAAACGTATTGCAAAGTGTGTGGGTGAGACCATAATGCCCCTCATGCCGTGGCGGTTCTATAGATACATGCTCACAGACGTGCTTCGGCAATTTGCCATTACCGCAGTAATCCTCGTTGTTGTGATTGCTTTTGGCGCAGCCATTAAACCAATGTCAAGCGATAATCTTGTTACTGGGTGGGATGTAGTTAAATACCTTGTTTTTGCGATTGTGCCAATGTTACAGTTTGCACTTCCGTTTGCAGGTGCATTTGCCGCCACAATTGGATTGCATCGCATGTCTCAAGACAACGAGATTATTGCTATGTCAGTAAGTGGGCAATCTTACGTTCGATTACTTGCGCCAATGGCACTCTTTGGCGTGATACTTACTTTGCTAGTTGCTTTAATGACACAATCAATCATTCCACTTTTTGTTGGCAAGATGACATCTGCGATGTCAAAAGATTTACCTCGGCTTCTAACGAACTCTATTAAACAACACACTCCATTTGTCGAAAAAAATATGATTATCTGGGCAGAAGATATTTTTGTGGTTGAAGATGGAGATCAAGAGAGAATGGCTCTTGAGCATATGGCAGTTGCAAAAATTGATGATACAGGTAGAGCAAATATGTATCTCACGGCAGCAGCATCAGTCGTAGATGTAAAGAGAACTGACGGGCAAACGTCAATGCTTGTTAATTTTAAGGATTCAGCACAGTGGACAAGTAACGATGACGGGTCTGGGTTTTTAAGAGGTGCAAAAGAAGGGCATCTGACCCATGCAATTGACTTGCCATCCTTAACAAAGCAAAGACCTTCATCTCTGACCCGATCGGCTTTGTTAGATTTAAGAACAAAACCACGAAAATATCCAAAAGTCAATGCAGCAGCGATTGCTCTAGAGTCCTCACTTTCAGAAATTAGTTTTTTTGAGAAAGTGAATGAAATATTTCAAGAATCAAATTCACTTACTTTCGATACTGTAACTGGAGGTAGGGAACTTGTTATTAACGCTAAAAAAATGAATGCCGGCACTTTTGCTCCTCCAATTACTGTCATATCCATTAGTGGAACTGGCGAAGAACGCAAACTCAATCCAAAATATGCACGACTGATTGTAGATCAGACAGAAACAGGAAAGATTGACTCGGTCACCTTACAGATGAAAGATGTAATTGTGGGCGCAGGTGAAGTGGGAGAAAATCTTCGAGGGGAGTTAGTGGTTCCATCATTGCGAGTTAGGGGATTGCATCTACAAAGTGAAAAAAAAGAGTCAACTGCATCAGAGTTACTTGCACTTGCAGATACAAGCCAATCAAAAACAGTGCTTAGATATGCTAATGGTCTTCGCCGTCAACTATCATTAATGGACGGTCAGATTATTGGAAGAATTGGGCAACGCTGGGCAGTGAGTATGCTTCCATTACTTGCAATCGTCTTAGGTAGTTTGTTTGCAATTAGATTTTCTACGAAACCTCCATTGTCAGTTTATGCGAAAGTGTTTGTTCCAGCCGTCGTTGCTTTGTTGTTGGTCTTTGCTGGTGGTCAAATGGTTAGAGATGCAAGGGAGGTATCCGGCTTTGCAATTATGTGGTCTGGGAATCTTGGATTAACAGCAATGGTTTTTTACAATTGGATGCGTTTACGTAAAAACTAAGATGAAGTTATTAACCACTCATATTATGAAGCGAATGGTAATTAACTTTGTAGTTCTGTTTACACTGATTTTTTTACTAGGCGCAGTGATTGATATTATTGTTAATCTAGACGAATTCGATAAAATTGCTTCGTTGATGGCTGGGGATGGTGGATTTTTCGCAAGAGTTTATGCACTTATAAGTGTTGGAATTGGGTTTGAGGGTCCTCGGCTCTTCCAGGTATACGCTTATCTGCATGGAATCATCGCAGTCGGTGCAATGGCATTTACTGCTGCAAATATGTTGCGTTCACGTGAGTTTATTGCATTGATGGCTGCAGGCATAAGTTTACGCCGAATTGCTTTACCCTTTTTGTTTGTAATGTGTGTCATAAGTTTTGTTGCTTTACTAAACCAAGAATATATGCTCCCAAAAGTCGCTCCTATGTTGCTACGCAATCATTCGGAAGTTGGTAAGGAAAGCGTGGGTTCATTCTCGATTCCGTTTACTCCAGATAAAAATGGCGTTCTTTTACTTGCTCCGTCTTTGAATCCTTCTACAGGAAAAATCAAAGAGCCAACATTTTTGGTGCGGGATGATACGGGGCGAATGGTTCGGCAAATTAGAGCGGATTCTGCTACTTGGGATCACGATACAAATAGCGGATGGGTATTGGAAAGCGGGAAAGCAGTAGATATTGTTTTCGATGAAGAAAGTGCGCAAGCAGAAATTCTTCCACCTGTAGAAGTTGATTTTTACGAAACAGAATTATCTCCTTATATTTTGACTCTACATAGGTATGGTCAATTTGTGAGTATGCTTGGAATGACACAATTAAATCGAATGCTTGAAGTTGCGGGAACCTTCGACGCACCAATGCTTAAAAGGCATTGGTACTCTAGATTTGCAACTATTGCATTAAATCTGCTTGCAATGGTGATAGTAATCCCATTGTTTGTTACAAGAGAGCCAGTTGTCTTGTCAAGGCAAGCAGTTAAATGTGGAGCGATTGGAATAACAGTTTTGTTTGGTGGGACAATAGTAATGCTAATGCCAATTCAAGGATTTCCTGCGATTGTTAGCGTATTTTTACCAGCTCTTATTCTTCTTCCGTTAGGTTTACTTCAGTTAGTTAACATCCGAACTTGAGAGTGGTTTAAATTCATAATTGAAATAGGTAAGGGAGTACTTATCACTTAATGTTGTCGCAAGTTCTTCCATTAGAAAACGCTCTTGAGCAAGTTTTGCTAATTTCTCCATTTCACTTTTCGCTTCTTCAAAAGTGACACCGGACGTTACCGGTTCTCCAATCACTTTGATAATAATCCATCTGTCTCCAATAAAAATTGGATTTGAAAATTCCCCTTCAGAAATATTCGGGAGGGCTGCTCTGATTGGTTCTGGCCAGAGTGGATCTGATATTGGAATAGGTTCGACAAGTCCACCCCGTGAGGAACTAGAATCTATCGAATGCTGGACAGCGAGATCGATGAATGGTGCCCCTGAGTTTAGATGTTCAATGACAACGCCAGCTTCTTTCTGTGTAGAAGTTACGATTATCCTAGTTGGGTAAGTGACTCCGTGGACTATCGAAAACATTCGTCTTGTTGCATCATCAGTTAGATGAACATCATCAAAAACGAGTTTTCGAAGTGCAGCATTCCTCCAAAACAATTGACGTTGTCGCTTTGGTCCAAGCCCTTTATCCCTTAGGACTAACTGAACCTTATCTTTTGGGAGTTTGGAGTACATCGTTTTAAAAAGGATTTCTTCTGTTTCAATGTCAGTTGGTGAAACCGAAAGGTTCTTGTTTTTTAACTCGTCCTCTAACGCTAAAGTTAGAACATGATCTTCCAGTGCTTCCTTCCCCCCAATCTCAATAAGAGCCGGAAGAATGGCATCAAGGCGGACAGGATTTGTTCCAGCAAGAGCGACAACCGGCGATGTTGCATTGGTTTGTAGATTCTTTTTGGAGGCAATTATTGGTTGTTTTGAACATCCCAGAGAGGAAAGCACAAGTAACAACAGTAACAATCTAATGAGGTGTACAATGCAATACATAGTCATGCCAGAACAAAGTTTACTCGTTTGCCCGTTTTGTGGGGTGCTTCAAGAAAAAACAGCAAAGGATGTTTGTAAGGAATGTTCTCGCCTAATTGGCCGCGGAACCCTAGTTGTAGCAGAGAGCGAAATGGGTCCATGGTGGGTGAGAGAAAGTGACTTTCCTTTTAGACCTGGAACTACGTACGACCACATCGCTAATTTGGCTAGAAATGGCAAAATTACTAGGAAATCAATCATTAAAGGACCAACCACGAGGCAATTGTGGGAGGTAGCGGGTCGTGTGAAGGGGGTTGCCCATCTTTTGGAGAGATGCCATAAGTGCGGCGGAGAAGTTAAACCAAATGCAAGATCATGCAATCACTGCAGGGCGGATTTTTACGTTTACAAAGATCGAAATAACCTAGGATTGGACCAGAGTAATCCGTCTGAGGGGGAGGTTGATGGAGTGTCGTGTTTTGTCTCAGATGAATCACTTTCCGAAATCCAGTCCCCAGTTTTTCAAAACAAAAAAATTGAATCTAGAACACCAGCAAAAGAGAGTGATGGTGCGGGCTCTCCACAATTTAGAAGCGTCCAGAGGATGCTAGGGCATAGCAAGAGATTGAATAAGATACTAGCCGCATTGCTAGCAGTGAGTGGAATAACAATCATTATTATGATTTTGCTTCTCGTGAACTAGCAATTATTACCGGACTTTTCTCAAACTTATCATAGAGATTATCGAACTTGCCCCCAACTTGCCGATGGCATTTCGACCGCGTACTTTTGCGGAAGATCGGTAGTGTGGTTTCTACTGGTTGTACCTCGGACAGGATGTCGCCCGCTACTGGAGTGGGACACCGAAGGACTCACAAAACCACAAAAAGGAACGAGAATCGTATGCAGGTACAAACAACTCGATTCGGAACAGTCGAGGTTGATGACAGCCGAATTCTTGAATTTCCCTCGGGACTACTCGGATTCTCAAGTTATACGCAATATGCACTCCTTCAACCAGATGACGACGGCTTATTTTTCTGGCTTCAATCGACGGAAGCTCCAGAATTAGCGTTTGTTGTAACTGACCCAGCCACATGGGTTCCGGATTATCAAGCAACAGTTCGTAAGGAGCAAATGGATGACTTATCTCTTGAAACACTTGAAACAGCCCAGACATTTGTAATTGTGAATAAATATGACCAGACCCTTACTGTAAATTTACAAGGACCTATTATTGTTAATCTAGCAAATCACGAAGCGATGCAATTGGTGCTCGCCGACAAACGATGGACAACCCGACACGAAATCGTGCGATTGACTTCGCAGGAAAGATTGACAGCGTAATTTTTGAATGAAATTATTCGCTCAGGGAAGGGCGAATAAGCTACGAGATTCGTAGCGAACCTTGAGGAAGGATTCTTACCATGTTGGTGTTATCTCGCCATAAAGACGAAACAATCATAATCGGGGACGATATTGAACTAACTGTAGTTGATATTCGTGGGGATAAGGTGCGGTTAGGAATAAAAGCACCTTCAAGTGTGCCAGTGCATCGTAAAGAAGTTTACGACGCGATTAGGAAAGAAAATGAAGGTGCTTCAAACTTTGAGAGTAAAGATCTTGGTGAAATTCCACCACCAAGAATAGCCCGATTTAACTAACCTTGGGTTAGTTAATAAAAGCGTCTCTTGTAAGTTGTTTTCCAAGTTCAACTCCGGGTTGGTTGTATGGATTGACGTTCAAGAGCCGACCTGCAATTGCAACGGTATCCTGCCACAACGCTATGAACTGCCCAACAGAGTGTTCATCTAACCGCTCAAAAGTCAAAGTCCACGTTGGCTGGTTTGCGTCTCGTACAGATTGATTAGTCGCTTGTTGTTGTGCTTTGAGAATCGAATCAAGGTTCTCTCCGCAGAGCCATGATTGTGATTCACTAATTTTGCTATCCCCTAATTCAACTTTTGTGGTCTCTTGTAAAGTTACAAAACCAATGACTTTATCATTTGGTCCCTCTCTCCATAACTGAAGCATGCTGTGTTGGTCGGTTGATCCAATCGCTGCGACTGGAGTTGGTCCAACTCGCTTGCCATTAGAATTGAATTTTCCAAGCGACTCTGCCCATAGTTGTACATACCAATTCGCAAACTGAAAAAGTCGATCGCAATATGGCATCATGACGTGGATATGTTTACCCTCTTGCATTGAGCCAATTAGTCCAGCAGCTAAACTACCCGCGGGATTGTTTTTTTTCTGTTGGCAAAGTTCATCCATTTCTCTTGCGCCATCAAGAAGTGCTTTGATATCAATATTGCACATTGCAGCCGGGAATAATCCAACTGGGGATAAAACGCTGAACCGACCTCCTACGCCATCTGGAACTGGCAAAGTAGGCCAATTACGAGATTTAGCAAGGTCGTGCAAAGTTCCAGTACTCCCAGTGATTGCAACGAAGGTTGCATTTTGAAGCTCGCGTTCAACAACCATTAGTAAAGATGTCACCTCAGCCGTTTCTCCTGATTTTGAAACCACAGTAACAACGGTATGCTCTAACTCTGGGTCGTTTGACTTGATTGAATCAATAGTTCTTTTAACTGTATATGGGTCGATATTGTCTAGTACAAAAAAATTAGGGCTCTCTTTTCCAAGTGCAGTATGCAGTGCTCTTGCTCCCAGTGCTGAGCCACCAATGCCAATCAAAAGTAAATTCTTGCATTTTGGCCCTAGCCGACTTACTAATGATTGGATTGCATCAAGATGCTCATTAAGCATCGGCTCTTGCCATAACAACCGCCACCTTTCATCTCCCACCCCAATCGATTCATTCGCTGAATCAATAGCAGAAGTCACATCAATTGTTGATTTGGTTGGAATATCTAAATCTAGCTTGATGGTAGACATACGTAATTATGTAAGTGCTTGTTCAAGGTCTGCAATGAGGTCATCGCAATCTTCGATTCCGATGCTTAAACGCACTAATCCATCTGCAATTCCAAGTTCAGTTCGTACCTCAAATGGTACGGATGCGTGGGTCATAATTGCAGGATGTTCAACGAGAGATTCAACCCCGCCAAGCGACTCTGCTAGTGTGAAGATTTGTAACTTCTCAAGGAATTCTCTAGATTTATCTAATCCGCCCTTTAGAACGCATGTAATCATACCACCTCCAGCAACTTCACCGTCTATGGACATTTGGCCACATGCTGTTTTATATTGTGGGTGTGATGGAAGCGCTGGATAAAATACTGTTTCTATTTCATCTTTTGACTCTAACCAATTTGCAATGTGAAGAGCGCTTTGGCAGTGTCTTCTCATTCGAAGCCCTAGGGTCTTTATCCCTCTTAGAACAAGATAAGAATCAAATGGGCTCAAGATTGGACCAGCGGAATTGTGAACAAATCTAATACGTTGGGCGAGTTCGGCACTCCCTGTTACAAGCACACCCGCTACAACATCGCTATGCCCTCCTAGATATTTCGTGGCTGAATGCATCACAATGTCGAAACCAATCGATAGTGGATGCTGTAAAGCAGGGGTTGCAAATGTGTTGTCGCAAGCAAGAATAATTCCACGATTTTTTGCAATTTCCACAACCGCAGCAAGATCCACAAGTTTTAGCATTGGATTAGTGGGGGTTTCAATCCATATCAATTTAGTTTTGTTTGTAATTGATTGTTCTAGTTTTTCAATGTTGGTTAGATCAGCGTACGTAAACGAGAGTCCAGATGATCGTTTTTTTACTTGATTAAATAAACGGTGAGTACCGCCATAGAGATCGTCCATTGCAATTACATGATCTCCTGAGTCAAGTAGTTCAAGTATTGTGTTTACGGCTGCCATCCCGCTTGAAAAAGCAAAACCGCCATACGAAGCATCATCTTCCTCTGTTAGGTTGGAGCCTTCTATGCGAGCAACACATCGTTCAAGTGCGTACCGTGTAGGATTGTGGCTTCTTGTGTATTCAAAACCCTTGTGGACACCCGGAGATTCTTGTGCGTATGTGGAGGTTAAGAAAATTGGAGGCATGACAGCCCCAGTTACTGGTTCAGGTGTTTGACCTGCATGAATAACTTGAGAATCGAATTTAGTTTTCTTGTTCAACGTGGTAACTGCTTTCTTAAATGGTTTATAAGGTCAATTTTTGTAATTAATCCAAGATAGTTATTTTTTTCGTCAACTACTATTGCAACCATATCATTTTCAAAGAGCGGTAGGAGTTGGTCGATTGAGGATGTTGATGGAAGCGTTGTTAGTTTTGTTGTCATAAAATCAGAAACTGGTTTTCTGAAGTTATCGCTATCGCTTGTGACAGCGAGCAATATATCGCTTTCATCCAAAATTCCAACAACCTGACCATCATCAAGAACCGCCATTTGACTTATGTCGTACAGCCGCATGTTTTTAATTGCTTGAATGACTGGAAGTTGTGGCTCAAGAGTGAAATCTTCTCTATATTCGTGACGGCGAGATATCAGATCTCTTAAGTCCCCATGTCGCTCTCGGTGAATAAACCCTTGATCTAGCATCCAGTAACTGTTGAACATTTTTGAGAGGTACTTTGATCCGTGATCACATGCGAATGTGACGATGTTTTTTGGTTCTGTCTGCTCCAAAGCCCAACGCCTTGCCGCTGCAACAAGGGACCCTGTTGAGGATCCCGCAAGCACACCTTCAGTTTTTAATAATTCTCGTGCTGTATTGAAAGAGGTTTCGTCTGAAATTCCGTACGCCTTCGTTACGAGATCTAAATCGGTAATTGGTGGAATAAAATCTTCACCAATACCTTCAACTAGCCAAGCGCCTGCTTTGACTTTCTTGCCTTCATTTAAAAGGGGAGCCAATACAGAGCCCTCGGGATCGGCAAGAATAATTTCAATGTTCGGATTTTTTTCTTTGAGGTATTTACCTACACCAGAGATAGTTCCTCCTGAACCAA
>CAZLCM010000013.1:0-14439 GCA_964558055.1 uncultured Isosphaeraceae bacterium
TTAACGCCAGAATTATAACTCTAAAAGGTGACAGTTCTCCTCGCAGAAAAGATGCAATGAACGATTTGGGTGTTATCGAAGACGGCTTTATTGCAGTTCGCGATGGTCTAATCGAACAAGTTTCAAGCGGAAACCCTGACGAGGATTTTATAAACAGTCATTCTGACATTCCTGTTGTTGATGCAAACGGACGAGTCGTAATGCCCGCATTTGTGGATTGTCATACACACACTTGCTGGGCAGGTAGCAGATTAGATGAATTCGAAATGGGACTGCAAGGCGTTCCCTACCTTGACATACTAAAACAAGGCGGTGGAATTATGTCTACTGTCAGAGCAGTTCGAGAAGCAAGCCAAGAGAAATTATGCATGGACGTGCTTGGACGTCTAGGACTAATGACATCACAAGGCACAACCACAGTAGAGATTAAAAGTGGTTATGGATTAACCACACAAGACGAACTAAAAATGCTACGCGCCATTCACGACGCTTCTCAAGATGTTCCACAGTTAATTGTTGGAACTTTCCTTGGAGCTCATGCGATAGATCCTGAACAGGAAAATTATGTTGAAACGGTTGTCAACGAAACATTGCCAGCAGTCGTTCAAGAATTCCCAGGGATAACTTGTGATGCTTATTGTGAAAACGGTTCTTGGACAGTTGAAGAAACCACTCGACTATTTGAAAAGGCAATCGAGCTAGATTGTCCCATAAGAGCACACGTAGATCAATTCAACTCTCTTGGAATGTTGACAAGAGCAATTGAACTTGGAGCGGTGAGCGTCGACCATCTAGAAAACTCCAAAGATGACGAACTAAAACTTCTCGCAGAAAGTAATTCCATTGCTGTACTACTTCCCTCAAGTGGTTTTTGTTTGCATGATGCGTATGCTCAAGGGCGAACTATCGCGGACTTAGGTTGCCCGATTGCAATTGCTACAAACTACAACCCCGGTTCTGCTCCAAGCCCATCTATGCCATTTACAATTGCACTTGCATGCAGGCGTCTTGGACTTACTCCGTCTGAGGCAATTACTGCAGCAACACACAACTCTGCCTGTGTATTAAATCTCCAAGATAAGGTTGGACGTTTAGAAATTGGAATGCAAGCAGATATCCAACTCCTCGACTGTGTTGATGAACGTGACATCGCTTGGCACATTGCATCTGGAGGCCCCCTTCTTGTTGCAATAAAAGGCGAGATAGTGCACCTTTTAACAGATGGAGAGATGGAAGTGGAAGAGGAGTCATGAAAACAGTCCCTCTTTTAAGTAACAAAGATGCAAAGGCAGCAGCAATTTCTGCTGGTTTTGTTGTTGAGATTCACAATCGCCTCACGGATTATTTGCGTGCTGGTTTAACTTTGCCTGAGATTGATTCTTTCATCGGAGAACAACTACGTTCTTTAAAGAGCAAAAGCGCTTTTCACAAATATAAAATTCCAGGACAGCCACCCTTTCCGAGTCAATCATGTTTGTCGGTAAATGATTGCGTTGTTCACGGAACCCACATTATGGAACAAGAGCCACTTGCTCCAGGTGATCTAATTTCGATTGACATCGGGGTCTCGCACCAAGGATGGATTGGTGATGCTGCTTGGACATGGGGAGTTGAATCTGTCTCTGAAGAAAATATGAAATTAATGGAAGCAGGCAGAGCGTCACTGATTGCCGGTGTTGCAGCCATGCAACCAAGTAGACCACTCATGGATTTTGCAAAAGCAGTACAGAAAGTTGCAGAAAAAGAGTTTGGGTTCCATTTAATTCGTGGTCTAGGAGGACATGGCTACGGAAAGACGTTGCACGCCCCGCCATTTGTTTCTAATGTTGTGCCATTACACCCATCTGAATGGCCAGACGCTTGGCGTACATTTGAAAGTGGTATGCTTATCGCTGTTGAACCAATGCTTGCTATTGGAACCGGCCAAATTGAGAACACTCCAAGCACATGGCCAATTTATTCCGCAGACCATTCTATGAGTGTCCACTATGAATCTGATGTGTTAATTGAAGAAGATGGACCAAATGATTTAACTTCTGGATTACACGATTTACCTTATCTGATTGGAAACTAATCGATGATTTCAGTAGTTATTTGTACCCTCACGCTTTTTCAAATTCAATACCCTCAGACAACGCGGGGAGATACAATCGAAACTCACCATGGGGTTGCGGTCTCCGACCCATATAGATGGCTTGAACAAGATGTTAGAAAAAGCGTTGATGTTCGCAACTGGGTGGTCGAAGAAAATGTTTTAACTCGCGAGTATCTTGATTCAATTCCAGCACTTCCAATTATTCAAGAGAAGTTAACACAAGCATGGAATTACGAAAAACAAGGACTGCCTTTTCATAGGGGTTCTAGTTGGTTTCAATCACGAAATACTGGTCTCCAAAATCATAGTGTAATTTATACAGGTGAATCACCATCAACAATTAACAACGTTCTTTTGGATCCTAACACTTTTTCAGAGGACGGAACTAAATCACTCTCGATGTATAGCCCTAGCCCTGAAGGGAAATATCTTGTTTGGGGAGTTGCAGATGCTGGCTCTGACTGGGCAACTTGGTTCGCTAAGGATTTAACAACAAATACCTTGCTGCCAGAGGTTATGACTGAAATCAAAAACGATTCCCCGTCGTGGCTCCCAGACGAAAGTGGATACTACTATTCTAGGTATCCAAACAGTGATAGTAAGGGGCACATCGAAACAACCGATGGTTCGGAACTTTGGTTTCACCAGATTGGAACCGACCAGTCACAAGATAAATTAGTTTGGTCTGACTCAGAAAACCCTGACCGATTTTATGGCGCAAGTGTCACCAAAGATGGCGGATGGCTTGTTGTTTCTGTAAGCGAAGGAACGTCATCAAACAATGCCTTGTTAATCAAAGGCCCAAATGAAGAGAAACTTCATTGGCTAATCAGCGACTTTGATGCTGAGGTCTCGTTGATTGGTGGCATCGAAGATAAACTTTGGTTCAAAACAGATCGCGATGCACCAAACGGCAAACTGATTGCTGTTGATTTGCAAACTAGCAAACCTAATTGGTCCCAAATCATTCCAGAGCAACAAAACATTCTACGCAGTGCTGACATAGTCGGCGGGAAAATTACCTGCACATGGCTTGAAGATGCTTCTTCGAAAGCGACTGTGCATAATTTGCTTGGTGATCTTCTTTACGAAGTTTCACTTCCTGGAATTGGCACCGCTTCCGGATTCAGAGGTGACAATACCGACACAACTGTCTATTGGTCGTATTCAAGTTACAACCAACCTCCATCAATTTATTCACTTGACTTAACAACTAAGGCAACCACCCTTTTTTGGAAGTCAATCGTACCAATTGATTTATCAAACATCGAAGTTCAAAAGAAGTTCGTTACAAGCACTGATGGTGCACGTGTCCCTCTCTTTATAGTTGCGAATAAAGACAAGAAACTTGATGGTACCAATCCTGTTTTGCAATATGGTTATGGAGGATTCGACATTGCAATTCTCCCTCGCTTCTCTTCAACAAGAGCAACTTGGATAGAGATGGGAGGTGTCCTTGCAGTTGCTTGTATTCGTGGTGGAAGCGAGTATGGGCGTTCTTGGCACGAAGGTGGGATGCTTGAAAATAAACAGCAATGTTTCGATGATTTTATTGCATGTAGCGAGTGGCTTATAAACGAAAAGTGGACAAAGCCATCAAAACTAGCCATTCAGGGCGGGAGCAATGGTGGTTTACTTGTTGGTGCTTGTATGACTCAGCGTCCCGAGTTGTTTGGTGCATGCCTTCCTGCTGTTGGTGTTCTCGACATGATTCGATTTCCACTCTTTACTGTTGGATGGGCTTGGATAAGTGACTATGGCGATCCAAAAGACGAGAATATGTTCAAGCACCTTTACAGATATTCCCCATATCACAACGTAAATAAAGGAACATGTTATCCGCCAACATTAGTAACTACAGGTGATACTGACGATCGCGTTGTCCCTTCGCACAGTTTCAAATTTGCTGCCGAACTTCAATACGCACAAGCATGTGAGAATCCTGTGCTTATTCGAATCGAAACACGAGCAGGACATGGTGCCGGAAAGCCTACAAAATTGCGCATCGAAGAAGCATCGGATGTCTACGCATTTCTTTGGCAATCACTGGGCATGTGATTTCAAAAAACAATCCCGCGGGTCGTTTTTTTTTGACAGTTCGAACATGCTCAACGAATCGATAAGGGGACACCCACATCAAGTACATTTCTTGCGTTGCGGTACAATACATAAATGCGAATTAAGTTATCAAACCCACGTGGTTTCTGTGCAGGTGTTCGCATGGCGGTTGACATCGTAGACAAAATACTTGACGTCACAGAAGCAAATGAAACTGTTTACATTTACCACGAAATTGTTCACAACAAACACGTTGTTGATCGGTTGCGTAAACGTGGCGCAAGATTTGTAGAACGAATCGAGGAGATACCTAAGGGGTCAATTGTTGTATTCAGTGCACACGGGGTAAGCCCTTCAATAAGGAAAGAGGCAGAAAAAAGGAACCTCACTTGTATTGACGCAACTTGCCCTCTTGTAACAAAGGTGCATGCTGAAGCAATCAGATACGCTAAAAGGGGTTGGCAAATTTTATTAATCGGGCACAAGAATCATCAAGAAGTTGTCGGAACCCAAGGCGAAGCACCAGAATCAATTCAAATCGTTGAAACCATAGACGATATTCCAAACTTAGAGATAATTGACCCAGAGAAACTTGCCTACGTTACCCAAACAACTTTAAGCACTGATGATGCTGAAAAAATCATTGCAGCTCTAAAAGAAGCGTTTCCAAAAATACACTCACCTCCAACAGAAGACATTTGCTACGCAACTACAAAACGGCAAAAAGCTGTTCGCAACGATGCCGTTGACACTGACCTTGTTCTAGTGATAGGAAGCCAAAACAGTTCTAATTCACTTCGCCTTACTGAGATTGCTGAAACATCTGGTACTAAAGCGTATCTATTAGACGATGTTTCAAAACTTAATCCCGATTGGCTGCAGAATGTAAACTCTGTTTTGATTACCGCAGGTGCCAGCGCACCTGAACATCTTGTTCTTGATTTAATCCAACACCTTTCTGACAACTATTGTGGAAAACTTGAAGGCGAATCAAAATTCGATGAAGGAATGACATTTTCCATGCCAATTTCTCTCACAACTTTTCTATTGGAAAAAGATGTAACTATTGAAGGGCAGAACGTTTGACAATCAAAAAAGAACATGCACTTGAACTTTTTCCTCGTGATATTGACTCCATTGTTGCAGAGATGGGGCTTAAAACATTTGCAGGAAAGCAAGTAATCGACTGGATTTACAGTAAACAAGTATCTTCAGCAAAAGAGATGTCAAATATATCAAAAGAGTGTCGGGAACTTTTTGCAGAGCGCCTTCTCTTTAGAAGATCCAAAACCATTAAAACCCAAAATGCATCTGATGGAACAATAAAAAAATTGCTTGAATGGGACGATGGCAACAAGCAAACTGAAACTGTCATGATACCTTCAAAAGGAAGGCGTACAATTTGTGTTTCAAGTCAAGTTGGATGCCCAGTTAGATGTACTTTTTGCGCTTCTGGACTTGGCGGTCTTGAGGGCAATCTCGATGTCGGTCAAATTGTCGAACAAGTAGTTAAACTTGGCGGCAAAACTGCTACGAATGTGGTCTTCATGGGAATGGGTGAGCCGCTTGCAAACTACAACGTAGTTACAAGAGCAATTAGAATACTCAATGCTCCATGGGGGCTAGGCATTGGAGCAAGAAAAATTACTGTTTCTACTGTTGGCTTGCCCACAGCGATTGAAAAACTTACAACATTTGACATTCCGGTAACCCTTGCTTTAAGTTTGCACGCACCAAACGACGAATTAAGAAAAGAACTTATTCCTTGGGCAAAATTTGCTTCCATTGAGGACATTCTCAAAGCATGCAAAAAATATTTTGATGCAACTGGAAGAGAAATTACTCTTGAATACCTTCTCCTTGGTGGAGTAAACGATAGGACAGAAGATGCCAAAGAGCTCGTCGGACTTTGCAAGACCATAAGGTGTAACGTAAATCTAATTCGTTACAACGAAGTCCCAGAACTAAAGTTCAATCGCCCTAAAACTGAACAAGTACAACGGTTCCATGAGACATTAAAAAAAGCAGGTGTAAATTCCCACATACGCTCAAGCCGAGGAAGAGACATTGCGGCTGCGTGCGGTCAACTAAAAGGGCAATATGAAAGTGCTAGTTGATTATTTCTTTTACTTCTTCTACAGAAGCAGAGTGCAACGTTCCGTTTAGAGCGATTTTATGTAACTCTTGAAACTTATGGACCCAGAGTTCATGCTCTTCTTTTGAATTTACAGCTTTATTCACCGCATGAATTACTAGTTCTCTAACCGCTCTGTCCCTTCTGTGCCCGCGCCACGTTCTTGGAACCAAACCACCTAAAGTCGAAACTAAAACAGAGGACCAGTCACTTGTTCTCAAATCTATTTGCAAAGACCACTTCCAAAGACGCAACCTTAAGCGAGAGAGAAATCTCCTCTTTAGTTTATCTCCTCGAGAATGCCTTACATTTAAGCGCTTTCTAATTCTTCTCAACACTTCTGGACTCCTAGCCAACCTAGCCAAATATATCGGTTCACGTATTAAAATTGATTCTGCAAGTGGAAGTATGACACTTCTCGTCAATGCCCTTCCATCTTCTGGTTTATCAACAAGGTAAACTTGGCAGATTAAATTAACAAAACGTGTTGCAACTGGTTCGCCCCCCCACAGCATACACCTCCTTAACCCGTTAAACAAATCTACCATCGACTGCCTGCCGTCAACTGTCTCAAGCAAGCCTGGCAATGATTGTCTGCACTGGAGCAAAAGGCGTTTGAGCGTCACTGCTTGAGAAACACCTTTTCTGCCATGTTTTCTCAAATCTCGAACACATCTTTTTTCAAGATGGTCTAAATCAATCTGGGAGTTGTCTTTGATTGGATGCCAAATACTCTCTGAATCGACAGCAAGTTTACGACCGAATTCGAAAGCTTCCAAACTACGAGCGTAACCATTTGTTTCTACCTCTGTTACTGCTGCATGTATTGCATCAACGGTCACCGGAATGTAACCAAGTTGAAATGCCAAACCCAATTGAACTATATCTCCAAGGCGCTCATTATGGAATCGGTACCTTGCAAGCGATGCAAAATCACGCAACACATAGCCATCTTTCCTGCATGAATACTTAATCAGTTCCTCATCTATACGTTTCAGTTCTCCGCTGTCTTCCTTAAATGATGTTTGATGTTCGATTAGTTCTTTGTTAATAATTGCGTACGTTCTATCGCTTGAACCTACTCGAAGATTACCTTTCTGGTTAACGGCTCTAAAAAATTCTTCCTTATCCCATCCAAAAACAACGTCTGCTTCTCCCCATGGTATTGCTCCTATAAGTGGTCTATAAGTGTTAGATGCCTGTTTTCTTGTGAACAAAAGTTGAGACCATGCTCTGCGATCAGGTCCAACAAAACGATTGTTACACTGCACTCTTACTTCGTATCCCATCTGCATACCTGCATTCATCAAAACAGTTCCAACGACGCCCGGCTGATTGCCCCTTACTCCAGCAATATGTACTCTCCATGACGGGGAGGAACCGTGCAGTACTTTTGGTGGTGGTAGCCGAGTTGCACTCTCTTCAACTACACGTACAGGCGGCTTAGTTCTAGTTACTTCAACACGTTCAAGAATTGGACGGAGAGATAAACGCCAACTACTAAATCCCTTGTCTAACCATTTTGTTGACATCGAAGTTTCAAGTGGCATGGCAGACGAGGCGACTTGTATTTTCCACGGATCAATCGGAACTAATCGTACGGGAGTCATCTGTTCAATTGGAATTACAATTGCGTGCTGTGGCCTGAAACCAAGTTTGTCAATCTGCTGCGAAGCCGCTGAAAGTCGAGACAAATCAAAATGCGGTTCTTCGCCGTCACAAACAATAATAACCGTAACACCTTTGCGTTTACTCGCTGCTTCAATTATCGATTCAACTTCTTCGCCCTGGTCTATGGTTATCTCTTGAACACGTTTGCCATCATCGTTTTTTGATGGCAGCACCGCTTCAACAAGTGTTAACAAGGCACTGCCAATTTCATTATTTCTCCAAACAAGAAAAACTCTTGTTTCATCTCTTCCAACAGCATCACGAACTACATTTATTCCATTCGATAGAAATCTATGCTCTCCCCAAGTTTCTACAAATATATGATTCCCCTCTCCCAATTGAACAATATCTCCATCAATAACCACACGATAATCTGATTCATTTGCACATAGTGATTGAATTGCATGCTGCCTTAACAAATTTAAAGCACCATTAGTACCAAAAGGCACACGCTTTGTTAAAGTGAAGTCAAGTTCTGGAAACTGCGGCGCTAATTGCTCGCCTACGTTTGCTGATGGACAGGCGTCATGCAACAAATGCTGAGTCAACCTTGCTACAACTGATGGGTGAATTGCATTTAGGGGGACTCGAACAGCAGGAAGATTAGGGTCGATTGGAGGAAGTTCTCTTCCCCAAATCGTAGCCACTTCCCTTCCATCTCTCCTCATCGCCTGAGCAATTCTAACTATCTCTTGTTCTATCTCTCCGGGTCTTGGTTCTAAAACAACAACGTGCCTACACCTAGAAAGAAAACGTTCAACTGGCACACGGTCTATTGGACTGACCAATCGGAAATTCAACATCGGAACTCTTCCAAGTAACTGTAATTCACTAACTAAGTACTTTAAAGAAAGGTCAGAACCACCAATCGTTACAAAACCTACTTCTGCCTGTTCCCCCGGACTTGGCAAAGTTCGTTGTCGATTGAGTTCTAAACGTCGAGCAAGGGAAATAGGTGTATTAGATTCAGAGTTAGAAGCGCGTGGCTGCACGACCGGTCCCGATACTACCTCCTGAGAAGAACAACTCGCAAGTAGTGACTGATGCATTAGTAAAATAACTGGTGCATTCAGTGTCAAAGAAAACACCGCTGCTGCATTTGCACAGGTTCTAACTTCAGTTGAATCGCAAGGCTCGATAACAGAAATTCCAACCTGTTTTGCATTTTCCCTTGGGAATAGTTGAGGCGCTAGAACTGGATGGTCCTCAACCACTAACACAAGTGGAGAATCAACCTTTATCCCTTTTGCGAACTCGAGCACATCATTTAGATGACGATTAGGAACAAATACTATGGAGGGTTTTGATGACTCGGCTGCAAGAATAATTCCTCTTTGAGCGGTTGGAACTTTCCGAAACAATTTTCGTCGGCATACATCCGACCAAAACGGTTCACAGTCAGGAGCAAATAGCAACCAACTTTCACTGATTTCTTGGACACCTTCAATAACTGATGACACAGACCAAATAGCACGAACCTGTGCCTTCTTATCTACAGCAGTGCTCATCGCTGTTTCCCGTCAGGAATTATCCATCGGCACATTGCATGAGCAAAACCGTTAGTATCATGATGGCCTGCAAGCACATTAGCATGTTGCTGAACATCCTCATTTGCGTTCCCCATAACTATAGCTAAACCAACTTCACGAAGTAATTCGATGTCATTTAAGCCATCGCCAATGGCTACTATTTTTTCACGCTCCAAATCATCTCCGAGATGCCTCTCCAACATTGTCCATTTGTTCACTTGATTACCAAAGACCTCAAGCAAATGAGTAGAAGAGCCCGTCGCTTCAGAGCAAGTTACCGCCGACCAGTGCTGCAACTTTGCCCTTCCGTCCAGTGAACATGTCAAATGCTCGACTATCGGCAACAAATCCTGCTCATTTGCAACAGCGCCAACTCGTAATGTATGTTCATGCCAAGGATCTTCTTCTATTGAGGAAACTTCAACCGTAGAAATTCCAAGTGACTCAAACCACCAAGTAGAAGCATCGTGTAATGTCGCGTCCCCGACCAGAACATACTGTGCATCACAAACTGTTGCATCTTTCAGCAACAATGAACGATGACCACTTGCAAGAACTCTTTCAGTTACTTCAGTAACAACAGTAGAGTCAACAGTATCCCTTGAAATCCCATTCCCATCTCTGTCTGTTAACTGGGAACCGCCAGCCGTAATACAAACTCCATCGTGTTGAATTTCATCCAAAATATGTTTGCATTCGGCAAAACTACGACCAGTTGCAACAACTACTTCAACTCCATGGGCTCTTACTTCATCGAGTGCATGCAAATTCTGCTCTGATACAGCCCCCTGGCTGCACAATAGCGTTCCATCCAAATCTAGTACCAAAACGTCCCATTGAGTGGCTTCCACGCTCCATAAACTATGGTCTTGAGCAGATAAAGGCAACCCCTTTAGAAAAGTACTTGCCTCATTCTATTATTTGACATACTCTAATCATGTGAAAGTTCTATTGGAGAAGCGAGCATGATTGAATCTGCTACGAGCAGGATTCCCACTTCACTGGCTAACTCGCTAGAGCCAGTTTTAAGAAAACAAACAAATAATCGATTAGATAACATCCATTGGTTCCGCACTGATTGGCAGCGAGGTGGCGCAGCAACCGGTTTCGCGACGTGGGAAGGCGACGATTGCAAAACAGACGTAGTCATCAAACTACCTGTAAACCAAAGAGAACTAATCTGGACTAGAAAGATGCAAGAACCAGATGGAGTGGTCCCACTCCTTCTTGCAAGTGGAGAGCAACTCAACGGATACGACCTTACTTGGATGATAATTGAACGATTCCCTGTAGGGCCACTTGGCAAATATTGGGAACAAAATAATATTGAAAGAATTGCAGATGCTGCCTCTAGGTTCTCAAAATCCGCATCTGTTTTTCCCGTAGACCAAGAAGGAAGAAAAGAGGATTGGGATACACTCCTTAAGGTGGCTAAAAAAAGCGTTCGTGAAAACCACATCGAAAATGAATCATCGTGGAAGAAAATGCACACTTTGATTTCTAAGAAACTGCACTATCTCATGGATATCTGGCGAGCACGAAGGATTGACCAATGGCTACATGGAGACGTGCATTTTGCTAATGCGATGTGCCGAACCGAGGAACCTGACGCCAAGGTCGCCCTGATTGATTTAGCGGAAGTGCACGCTGGGCATTGGATAGAAGACGCTGTCTACTTGGAACGCCAACTCTGGGGACACAAAACACGTCTCAAATCTACTAAACCAGTTCCAACTATGGCTGCTGCAAGGAGATTGCTTGGAATGCGTGTAGACGAAGATTACAGCAATCTCGTTGATGTTAGGCGCCTTATGTTAGCAGTAACAGCGCCTGCATTCATGCAATCAGAGGGCGACCCAAGGTATCTAGCTGCCTGCCTTTCCCAGCTCCAAAATACTACAGATCGCCTGAATTTAAAGTAATCATTGCGGTTATCCACTGCCTCGCATAGAATGCTCCTTTTCGTAAAGGAAATGATATGGATCGTGACCGATTAAAAGATATTCAAACCGCTGACCTCTCTGAAAGCAATGTAAATGAGGATTTCGTCCACTGGCTCAAGACGAAGGGTCCAAGTTACCTTCTAATTGTCATGATTGTCATTGTGTCGTATCTTTTCTTTGTTAGATACCAACAAGGAAAAATGGCACATCGAGCGGAAGCATGGATTGCTTATATCGAAGCTGCAGCCACAGGACTCCCCGCTTCACACGAAGATGTTGCCCAGACATACTCCGATATCGACGCTATCCAAGAACTTGGACTATTGACAGCCGGTGACGCTTACTTAAAAGCAGTTGTACTTAATCAAACAATTGGAAGTAGTGCAGATTTTTCATCATCTCTCTCCGACGAAGACCGAACGTTCTACCTTGAAAAAGCGGATAACCTTTACAGCAAAGTTGTTGCAATCGATGACAAGTCAGATGCAGCATCTCTCTTCGTTGTAAGTGCTCTTAATGGGCGAGCCGCAATTGCTGAATCGCGCGGAGATGTTGAATCCGCAAAACAATTCTACGAAAGCGCTGCAGCACGCATCGAAAATTTATATCCGGCACTTGCTACCCAAGCATTAGCAAGAGCATCAAATATTGATTTTCTTGCAAATGAGATAAACTTACCTACAGATGCCGATGTTTCTGCAAGAAACAATCAGGTACTAAGCCGTGATCCAAAACCGGTAAATTCAACTATCGATATCTTGACTGATATTACAAAACCAGAAGATCAGTAATGTGTTCACCGAGAAATCGGTCTGATAAATTTCTCGATGGAGGAGGAAACATTGATAGCGATGCACTTTTTCGTGCATACGAGGAACAAGGACTTAACGATGAGGCTGTTGTCGAAACTAGTTTTACAATTTCAAGGGATTTGAACCGGCGACTTGATAGTTACCTTGCAACCCGCATCCCTTTTCTCTCAAGAACTAGTTTGAAACGACTCATCGAGGAAAACATGGTAACTGTCAACGGGAAGTCACCGAAGGGATCAACTAAGTTAAAAAAGCATGACGTTGTAAATGTTATTCTTCCTCCTCCACCTTCATCTGAAATACAACCGGAAGAAATTCCTCTCAAAATAATCCACGAAGACAACGACCTCGTAGTTATTAATAAAGATGACGACATAATAGTGCACCCAGCAAGGTCAAATAAATCTGGAACAATTATTAACGCCCTTGCTTGGCATTTTCAAAACGTTAGTGGCGGGGAACTTTCCAAAGTAGGAGAAGAGTTTGCAAGACCAGGCGTTGTCCACCGACTCGATAGGCACACAACTGGAGTGATGGTATCGGCAAAAACTGACACAGCACACTGGCGACTTGGGAAACAGTTTGAGCAACGAAAAACTCGAAAGAGATACCTTGCCGTTGTTCACGGCGAAATTGAACCATTAACAGACACAATAGATATACCACTTGGAAAACATCCAACTAAACGAGATGCTTATGCAGTCCGATTTGATGATACAGGCAAGCCATCAATAACTATTTTCCACGTGAGGGAAATTTATGATGGTTTCACCCTCGTCGAATTAGATTTAAAAACTGGGCGAACCCACCAAATTCGTTTACACCTTCAACATTTGGGGTATCCCATCGTAGGAGATGACATTTACGGTGGGAAACATCTCAAAGTATCAAACATTATTCAACGAGGAGTTCCTTTTGATTTACCTCGTACAGATTTTGTTATCAAGCGGCAAGCCCTACATGCTGCCTTTCTTGAGTTTACACACCCAATCACCGACAAGCGAGTCAATTTTACTGCTCCTGTTCACGGGGATATGGCAAATTTGATTTCGATGCTTCGCAAACACCGATTCAAAAAGGCGCCATCACTCCCTAGCGCCGAAATAGACCTCGATACCGCCATCCCATAATTAATTCTGATGAATTAGCGCATCTTGATGGAAACAAGAGCAATCATAGCTAGGATGACAGCAACAACCCAGAATCTGGTTACAACCTGTGATTCTGACCATCCCTTACGGTGAAAATGATGATGAATAGGAGCGCATTTGAAAATACGTTTACCTTTTGTTGCTTTGAAATAACCTACTTGAAGAAAACTACTTCCAATTTCCATTAAGAACACTCCCCCAATAATTAAAAGCAAAAATTCTTGTCTAATTATAATTGCAATAGTTGCGAGCAAAGCGCCAAGTGGCATCGACCCTGTGTCTCCCATAAATACTTGAGCAGGATGACAGTTGAACCACAAAAAACCTAAACAAGCTCCCGCGCTTGCACCTGCAACCACCATCAATTCTGCGGATCCCTCAACGTAAGGCATCAGCAAAAAACCTGCAAGATCAGGCGAACCCGAAATATAACATAGAACCATCATCGTAAAACTAGCGATCATAACCGTGCCCGGAGCAAGACCATCAAGACCATCCGTAATGTTGACTGCATTTGACATCAACATCACCATAAATATTGCAATGACAGAAAACACCGAAACACCAAGGACTACAACATTTGGTGAAAGTGTTAATGTTTCCATTCCGGGAACATAGGTTCGAACAAATGGCAAAGTTAGAACATGGGCAGCATCACTGTTACTCGCATATTTCCAGACCATTAGGGCAACAATCAACCCAAACCCAAATTGAAAAAGCAACTTCTCCCACCGATACAAACCATCCCGAGAGCCCAATTTTCGATGGCCGGCCACTAACTTAAGATAGTCATCGAAGCCACCTAACACAGCAAAAAGGAAAATCACCACTAGAAGCAGGCGAACATATTGATTAAACAAATCAGCGAATAAAAGAGTTGTGATAAAAACTGAGCCAATGAGCAAAATTCCACCCATCGTCGGGGTGTTCTCTTTGCTTCTCATCAATGCATCTAGTTCAGCATTATTAAAATTAGCGTGATCTCCAATTTTCCTCTTAATGAGAATTCGAATTAGAGGTTTACCAAAGATAATCACAATAAAAAA
>CAZLCM010000014.1:0-14303 GCA_964558055.1 uncultured Isosphaeraceae bacterium
TCGCAGCTCTCAAACCTCCAACCATCTGGTATGTAAAATCAGCAAGTTTTCCACGGTAAGGAACTCGACCTTCCACGCCTTCTGGCACGTATTTCTTTGTATTTGTCACAGTTCCTTGGCTGTATCGATCCGCTGATCCAGAACCCATCGCTCCTTCACTCCCCATTCCCCTATAGGTCTTAAACCTTCGACCACGATGCAAAATAAGTTCACCGGGACTCTCATCAAGACCAGCAAAAAGTGACCCAAGCATAACTGAACTTGCGCCTGCTGCAATTGCCTTACCAATATCACCGCTTTGGCGTATACCACCATCAGCAATCACAGGGATGTTTTCTTTATCCGCCGCCTTACAAGCATTAACAATTGCTGTAAGTTGAGGAACCCCAACACCGCTAACAATTCGAGTTGTGCAAATTGAACCAGGTCCAATGCCAACTTTAACTGCATCAACTCCAGCATCTATAAGTGCTTTGGCCCCTTCGGTTGTTGCAATATTCCCAGCAATAACATCAATGTCCCAACGACTTTTTATTTCCTTAACGGTGTCAATCACATTTTGAGAATGTCCATGCGCAGTGTCAACAACAATAACGTCGACTTCCGCATCAATCAAAACTTCGACTCGATCAAATTGGTGGACTCCAACTGCCGCTCCAACTCTTAGTCGCCCTCTGCTATCTCTGCATGCTTTAGGATGGTGTCGAATGTTTTCTATGTCTCTCATCGTAATCAAACCAGTAAGGTTGTTCGATGAGTCAACTAATATAAATTTCTCAACTCGAGCTTGAATCATCCTTGATTCTGCTTCTTCAAGTGTCGTCTCCTCGCCTCCAAACACCAAGTCCTTAGAAGTCATCAACTCGCCGACAAGTTGGTCGCTTGAGTCAACAAATTTCATATCCCGCCTAGTCAGAATACCGACCACCTCGCCATTAGCACTTCCGTCAAGAGTCACAGGGAATCCAGAAACGTTCTGTTCTTCCATCCATGCCATCGCCTTACCAATGGAATCCTCGGGGCTCAAAGTGATTGGGTCTGTAATTACTCCATTTTCTGAACGCTTTACCTTGGCTACTTCTCGGGCTTGGACAAATGGAGGCATATTCTTATGAATGAATCCAATACCACCCTCCTGCGCAAGGGCTATTGCTAAAGTTGACTCCGTCACAGTATCCATAGGAGCAGAAATAAGTGGAATATTTAATCTTATCCTATTGGTTAGGCGAGTCGATGTATCTGCAATATCAGGAGTAACATCACTAAACCTAGGGACTAGCAAAACATCGTCAAAGGTTATGCCGTCAGTAATATGTAACTTTTCCATTGAGCAATTTTACCATTTTTGAGTGGATGAATCAAGGTGTTTTTGCCTAGCAACGCCCCTCAATATGATACTCTGCACATAAGAGTGCATTTCTTAGGCAAAGTAACAGGAATAGAGAACAACCAGTGACCCATTTAGAAGAATCAGAAACCGCAAACGCAGTACATCACGACGTTGGAACAACACCAGGAAACGGTGTATCCGAGTTTCGAAAGATGCTCAAAGCGACCATTAATTTTGAAGCGTCAGACCTTCATATTAAGGCGGGAACAAAACCACGCATCCGAGTTCGAGGAGTTCTTAGAAGTCTAGATGCTGAAATTAACAGCGAAGAACTTTGTTACCAAATTGCAAAAGATATTCTTGATGAAGATCAATACAAACACTTCCAAAAGCATGGACAAATCGACTTGGCGTATGACTATGACGATGATCGAAGGTTTAGAGTCAACATGTTTATGGCACGGGGAAAACCATCTCTCGCTTGTAGATTGATTACCTCTAACATCATGACTTTTGAGCAGTTGCACTTAAAGCCAATACTTGGCGATGTTGCAATGAGCGCAAATGGTCTGATTTTATTCGCTGGTGTTACCGGTTCAGGAAAATCCACATCAATCGCTGCGATGCTTAATTATGTAAACAAACGAAAGCGGTGCCACATCGTCACCATTGAAGACCCAATTGAATATATCTTCCACGATGACAAGGCAACAATCAACCAACGTGAAGTCGGCATCGACTGCATGAGTTTTAACGAAGCGTTACGCGCCCTTGTCCGAGAGGATCCCGATGTTGTTCTAGTTGGAGAAATGCGTGACAATGAAACTTTTGAAGCAGCAATTCGAGCTGCAGAAACAGGTCACCTTGTTTTTGGAACTATCCATGCATCATCCGCTTGGCAAACTTTCGGCCGTATCTACGATTTGTTCCCTGAAAATGAACGACCGCAAATCCGAAAACTTCTAGCGTATAACTTACGTGCAATCGTATACCAAAAACTTCTTCCAACATTACACGAAAGTACACCTAGAATCCCTGCTCTCGAAATTTTACTTGGTACGCCAATTGTTACTAAATATATTCTTGAAGGACGCGAGGGAGAACTACTAGATGTCATCATTAAGAGCCATGAAGAAGGAATGATCGATTTAAACACTGCTCTACTTCACCTTGTTGAACAAGAATGGGTATCACTCAAAACAGCGATGGATGCTACTCCAAAGCCAGAAGACCTTAAAATGAAAATAAAGGGCATTTCTTAATGCATACGTTTCTACTTTCTGATGCCACTCCTGTTTTCTTATTAAGCCCTTGGAAACCTATTCTGATTTTCTGTGCCTTCATTGGTTGGGGTTGGCTTGTTAGCACACATCTTGAAAAAGATGCAAAAGATGCACATCTTTCCTTCACTAAATGGAACACGATTCATATATGTGCAGCATTTATCGCTCTGGCAATAATGCTTTTTGGATTCAACTTCTATCTTGCGTTTCCAATTGGTGTCGTTGTACTCGTCGCTCCCATACTCGCTTATTGGAAAGTACGAAATGAAGCTGTTGCACCACAACATCAGTTTAAAATAGGAACTGGATCCATTAAGGAGTCAAGGGAAAGAAGAAAAGCTGCAAAAGCAAATCGACAGGTAACCATGCGATTTGATGGGGCAAACGGTGCAATCCCAGTTCCAGACAAAGAAGATCCAACTATCGAAATCTATCTCGCAACCGAGGAATTGATTGCAGAAGCACTAAAACGTAGAGCTAGCCGCCTTGACATTCGGCTTACCAAAAGCGGATTCCAAAGCATGTATTTAGTTGACGGAATCACAAATAAACAAGAACCTCTTTCTGCTGACCTAGGTGCTAAAGTAGTCGCTTTTGTTAAAGAGATTGCTGGAACTGACCCAAAAGATGCAAGACGACTTCAAACCGGCAAGTTCGAACTCTCAGGAGAAAACGGGTCAACGAAGGTTGATTTAACTTCTTCTGGATCTTCGTCTTCTGTTTCGACACGATTAGAGTTCGATCGAGCCGAAAGGGTCTTACGAACATGGGAATCTCTCGGTCTTCTTCCAAAGCAACGCGAATTACTAGATCAACTCAAACAACAAGAGTTACGCCACGGTGTCGTTTTGTTTGGTGGTGAAAGCCAGAGTGGTTTAACAACTACTGCATACTCAATACTTGGCCAGCATGATTCTTATCTCAATAATATCGTTACACTTGAAAGACAAGCCCTTGCAACTCTAGAAGGGATCACTCACAACATCGCAGAAGAAGATGAATATGCGACACAAATACAAACCGTTATCCGCCGAGACCCAGACGTTGTTCTAGCGGCTGATTTGGCCGATAGTGAGTCAGCTAAAATTGTTTCAAAACCTGGCAAAGAAGGACCACTTATTTTCGTAACCATGAGATCAAGTTCAATGTCTGACTTACTTTCTAAGTGGGCAGGACTTGTCTCAAACCCACGCCAAAGTTTTGATGGTCTTCAAGCAGTCGTTTACCAAAAACTTGTTCGCAAACTTTGCGAAAATTGTAGGGTCTCATATAAACCATCATCTGATTTAGCAAAGCAAGGACTGCCTGTCGATACTGTTGAACAACTTTATCGCAAAGGTGGAACAATTGAATATAAGAATAAAACAAAACCTTGCCCCATATGTGAAGGGACTGGCTACATAGGACAAGTTGGTGTCTTTGAGACCATGTTCTTAGATAGCGAGACGAGAAAATTCTTAATTGCAGGTGACCTAAAAGGAGCACTTGCAAACGCACGAAGGAGCAAGAGATTAATTCGACTCCAAGAATCGGGCTGGAGAGCTGTAGCCGAAGGCAAAACATCCCTTGAAGAGTTTGGAAGAGTCAATAAGAAAAAATCGTCCAAGAAAACTGCAAAGGCGAGTAAGTAATCAATGGTAATAATTATTAACCTCATCATTATTGGTCTAGTTGGCCTCATCGCATATTGGTGGGCAAACGAAGGTCTATTCAGTTCCCTCATTCATCTTGTTTGCGTTATTACCGCGGGAGCAATAGCACTTTCTGTTTGGGAACCAATCACAATGGCAATTTTGGACGGTGGCGCGTTTGACAATTACGCTTGGGGAATTGTACTTGTTGGAGTTTTTGCAATTTCACTCTTAATACTTAGAATTTGCGCTGACAAAATCATGCCTTCAAACGTTAATTTCCCTGGTTGGGCGAACCTTACTTTTGGTGGCTTAAGCGGTGCATGCGCTGGTGTAATAAGTATTGGCTTTTGTTTAATTGGTTCTGGATTTGTGCAATCAACAAACGAACTCTTTGGTTATCGTGGAACTGGCAGAGATGAAAACAACAAAGCAATAATAGGAAAAATTGGTGACCCGATTTGGCTCGATGTCGCAAAATACACCACCAGTTTCTACAGCACACTAAGCGTAGGGACTTTGAGACCAGATGTTTCAGGTGGCCCCCTTCAGCAATACAACCCGAATCTAGATGAACTAGCCACTCTATTAGGTGATTCCTTTGACGGAGGGATGGGACAACTTTCACTTTCCCCAGACGCGGCTAGTGTATCATCAGTTTCAAGGAGCGACGATGGTCTTGTAGTTATTCAAGTATCTCTAAAATCAAAAGCAAAGGACTACGGAGGCCAACTTATTTTGGCTAGTTCGCAAGTCCGGCTCATTGGAGATGCATCTGGAACAAAGAAACCAAAAATCCATTATCCAACATCATGGAAACAAGAGGTTGCAGATGGCACTGAACGAGTTTTCATTTATGACGACTGTTCTCATTACGCAACTAGTGTTCCGGGCAGACAAGATACCGGTATCAAATTTGCATTCGATACCAGAGATCTAAGTTTCACACCAAAGTTTATTCAAATTCGTGGCACAAGGTTTGAACTTCCTACTATGTCCCAAGAGCTTCTTCCAAACGCTGTTGCGAAAGAGTATCGTGGAATCCAATTGACAGAGGATGAGATAATCGAAGCTCGCGATCCCCTTGGCAAGAATATCCAACACCTTGTTGACTCAACATCAAAAATTCGTCGGCTTCGCATTTCGACCAACGGAATCCCAACCACTATTGAATACGATGAAGAACTCTATCTTCTTGAAGGCACGTTAACTACTAAGTGGACACAAAAAGGTGTTTCTGCTGCTCTTTCAATTAAGGGTCTGCGAGCTGATGAAGGAACAGGAATTGTTCAAGTAGACGTAACTCCAGGGAAAGATGCGTCTTTTAGTGATTTGATTCCAATACTTTCCGAAGATGACCCAATCGAAATCATTGACGCAAATGGTCGTAAGTATTCTCCGATTGGTTACTTCACTGGCGATGATACCCGCATGCAACTAACACTTACTCCAAGTACTCCAATCGAAACTGTAGGAGAACTTCCACTCCACATGCTTACTGCTAGTAATCCAAAATCTATGACCTTAATTTTTCAAGTAACTTTGGGTGAATGGATTCAAGAATTGCGTGTTGGCGACTATACAATCGGGACTTGCAGTGTCGAAGTCGTTTCCAAAAACAGATAACTAAGCATCTAGCAAACGTTCAACCCAGTTGATATCAAAGTCAGCGGATACAAATGCGTGATGGTTTAACAACCGTTGATGGAGCGGGATGGTCGAAGCGATTGGACCAATCTTCATCTCGCTAAGTGCAGAACGCATTCGTTCAATCGCTTCGTTTCTGTCTCTACCATGAACTATCAACTTGCCGATCATAGAATCGTAATTTGGTGGAATTCTATACCCGCTTCTTACATGTGAATCTACTCTTACTCCAGGACCTCCTGCGGGTTGCCATGTTTCAATGGTGCCCGGCTGCGGCATAAAGTTCTTGCTTGGATCTTCTGCGTTTAGGCGACACTCTATTGCGTGACCAGTTAATGAAACATCTTCTTGCTTCCAAGAAAGTTGTTCGCCTGCAGCAACACGAATTGATTCTTTGACAATATCAACTCCTGTAATCATTTCGGTAACGGGATGCTCAACTTGAACACGAGTATTTACTTCGAGCATAAAAAACTCTTGCTCTTTGTTCATCAAAAACTCTACCGTAGCCGCACCGCTGTAATTTGCATTTCTGATGAGTTGTGCGGCCGACTCACAAACTCTATCTCTAACTTTTGGATTGACTCCAGGAGCAGGCCCTTCCTCAATAAGTTTTTGGTGTCGCCTTTGGCTAGTACAGTCCCGATTATAAAGGTGCACCGCATTGCCATGCTTGTCTCCAAGAACTTGCACTTCAACGTGACGTGCACTTTCCAGAAACTTTTCTAGATAAACAGCACCATTGCCAAACGATGCTATTGCCTCTTGCTGAGCTGCAGTTACTGCAGTTCTAAGAGCAGCAACATTATGTGCAATTCGCATCCCCTTGCCACCACCTCCAGCGGTTGCTTTTACGATAACTGGATATCCAATCTCCGAAGCGACTTCAACGGCCTCGTCTACTTCTTCAATTGCACCGTCAGTTCCAGGGAAAATTGGTGTTCCGGCTTTTTTTGCGAGGCGCTTACAACTAATTTTATCTCCAAGCAAACCCATTGCTTCAGGAGATGGACCAATAAATTCAATTTCACAATCTCGACAAACTTCAGCAAAGTGTGCATTTTCTGCAAGAAATCCATAGCCAGGATGAATTGCTTCTGCATCGGTCATTTCTGCAGCAGAAATGATTCTATCGATGCGAAGGTACGAGTCCACTGAGGGTCCTTTTCCGATGCAAACTGATTGGTCCGCTAATTCAAGCCAAGGAGCACCCGCGTCCGCTTCAGAAAAAACACAAACTGTGTCAACGCCAAGTTCGCGAGCAGCTCGAATAATGCGTAGTGCAATTTCACCGCGATTTGCGATTAGTATTTTGCCAAACATTTAAGGTGGTCCTATTGTTGTTTTACAATGAAGAGTGGTTGCCCAAACTCAACTGGTTCGCCATTTGCTACTAGTACTTTAGTAATTGTTCCACTGCATTGTGATTTGATTTCGTTAAAAATCTTCATCGCTTCAATGATACAAACTGTACTGTCTTCACCAACAGAATCACCTACGGATACAAAAGGCGGGGAGTCGGGGTCTTGTGATGTATAAAAAGTGCCAACCATCGGGCTAGAAATTTCAACACCATCTACACTTACTGGGTCGGCAGAAATAGCAGGAGGTGCCTCTGCAACTGCAGTCGCTGGAGGAGCAACTGCAACTGGTGCTGCTGCTTGTTGTGGAACAGTAACAACTGTGTCGCCCTGTCTTCTAATAGTAACTTGTTCGTCTGTGTCCCTTAAATCCATCTCTGACAAATCATTAGCGACCATCAATTTTACAAGTTCTTTTAACTTTCTTATATCAATCATTCGTTGAGCTCCTCTATGTTGCGTGAAAGTATAGCTAACTTTGCCGAAACTGTCGGCTTCTCCCCCTAAAATCCACACAATTTAATGTGGCTCTGAGCTGGATTAGTTGGTTAAAAATTACCTTTGAGAGATTGGCTTTCCAAGAATCTCTGTTAAAACCATGGCAGTGCGTAAGTTACGTCGATTTTTTAGTAATTTAGCAATCTGCTTCGCAGGAATTGAGGGTGCCTTGGCTTCCTTTAATGGAGGGAGTGGGCAATCTTCCTTGTGTAGGGGTTCTAATCGCTTAGTTTTACGTTTTTGTGTTACCGCAACAGGCTCAGGAGGAGATTGGGCTGGGGTTGGTGGTCTTTTTTTCGCTCTAGAACGAAGAGATTGAACCTTAACACTCACTGGCTCAACTTCTTGAGCCATTGGCTGGATTGTTGTGCCTGTTTTTCTCTGTGATGCTGCCTTTTTCGCTGCCGCCTTACGCTTCTCAATTATGCTCGAAACAATTGACCAAACCACGCTAGCAATAATTAGATAGGTAATGCCCTTCATAGTTGACAGTATAAGGCAAACTCAAAGGTTTTATGGTTGAACTAGATGGCGATTCCCAGAGTCATCAGTTGCCCACGCCAAATCCACCCCAAAAACATCCCCTAGGGAACTAGGTGTTAAGACCGCTTTAGTCGAGCCCGCAAGAACCAGTTGACCATCTCTTAAAACCAATACCTCATCTGAAATGTCAAGTGCAAATGGAATGTTATGAAGAGAAGCAATGACAATATCACCTTCGGAAGCACACTTCCTAAGGATATCACCAACCATCCTCAAGTGTTTAAGATCAAGAGCAGACGTGGGTTCATCGAGTACTAAAACACCACCCGGAGTCCTTTGGGCTAACGCCCTTGCGATCGCAGCACGTTGTCGCATCCCAGCACTTGCTTCGTGCCAAAGCGATTCACTTCTACTTAGTAAATCAACCCTAGACAATGCCTCCTCAACTCTTTGGCGAGATGGACCAAATGCATATCTACCTAATTCAACAACTTTTCTAATAGTAAAAGAGCCAGCAACTTCAGCAACTCGTGGTACCCAAGCAATTCTAGAAGCCAAATCGTGCGGGCTTAACTTATCTACTCGAGAGCCATCCAATTCGACTCTTCCAGTCGATGGCTGCTGCAAACCGGCAATAGTGCGAAGAAGAGTTGTCTTTCCAGATGCATTTGGACCTAGTACAGCAACCATTCTTCCACCCTCAATCCCCGCATCAATTGCTCTAAGTGCTGTAAGGGATGAGTAACTAACGCCAATATCCGAAAGTTGCAATCTCATACACGCCCCCTTCCTCGTAACAATAAAACGAGAAATACTAAACCACCAACAATACTTGTAACAATTCCAATTGGCAAACGCCCAGTTCCTAAATCGACCAATTGGCGAACGTCGTCTGCTGCTAACAAGAGCAAAGCACCCACTAACGCTGTGCCAATTGCAAGAGAACGATGTGAATTTCGCAATAGAAGCCTTGCTCCATGGGGGGCAATCAATCCAACAAATGCAATCGGGCCAGCAATAATGACTCCAATTGCTGCAAGTAAACTTGAAGTTACAAACAATCGCCTTCGTATCTTAGGTAAGTCGACGCCTACACTTTTTGCCTCATCGTCTGAAAGGCAAGCGGCGTCCAAAGTCGGCCCCCACCATGCAATGAGAGATACACAACCAAGCACTATCAAACCCAGTACACCAAGTCGCCACCACGACTCTACTTCTGGCAAACTTCCCATTAGCCAAGTTGTAAAAGAACCTCGTAACCCCATAGGAACTAAGTGTTGAAAAATCATTATTCCCGCACCGCAGAGCACAGATATAACTACACCGACAAGCACCATTGTCATCGGGTCAATACCACCTCTTTTTCTTGATAACCAAAACACAATGACCAATGTAAAAAGTGCTCCGGCAATTGCACCAAGAGTTTGTCCACCGAGGACTGAAGACCCAGTGGAATTCTCAACGTACATTGTCGCCATTACTCCAAGTCCTGCACCGCTAGATAGACCAAGAATCCAAGGTGAGGCAAGAGGATTCCTTAACAAAACTTGCAAGCCCATGCCTGATACTCCAAGAGCAGCTCCTACTATAAGAGCGCACACCATCGGTACAAGCCGGTAAAGAATTATTTTTTCATCTGGTAGTGCAAGAGAAATGACACCATCAGCACCACGAGTTATAAGCAATCTAAACACAGCGGCTGTTATGAGCAGCAAACTTAAAAATATAAACAATGTGATTGTTCTTGCTTTCATCGTCTTAATAAATTTTCCCTAAATTCTTCAGCCACTCCGACAATCTTACTCGATGGTATCAAAACATCTTCATGGATAAACTGAATTGTCGGAATATCTAATGACCTAACACCAGCAGGAACCGTAAATTGTGCATCTGAAACCATAATTATCGTAGCGGGATTTAAATTCAAAATATCTTCTAGAGAAAGAGATAGCCAGCCAGATTGTTGAAGAGCATTTTCCCCACCAACAAATGTAAGAAGATCATCAAGGTAGGTTAGTTTTCCGAAACATAAACCCGCTGTCCCTTCAGAGCCAGAAGTCATGATAAGAATTGGAGAAGGGAGTGAGATTTCTATTGGTTCAAGTTCTAAATTTAATGACTCTCCGTCTATATCTAACATTTGTAGTAAATCGTCATGAAGTTTCGCTATGTCAGCAAACCTATTGATTTCCCAAGAGTGTAATGAAAAATAATCTTTTTCAGCGAGTTCCTTTAAGTGTCTATCAACTCCACCTGCGGTTTCTTGAACTAAAACCTTAGTTGGCTGCAATGATAGTAAGCGCTCGTAGTCAATCTCATACAAATCACCAACCACAGGAAGTCCTTTGTTTTCAGTTTTACAAAAACTACTTCGTCCCACCAGCAAGTCACTACAACCAATCTCCATTATGGTAGAAGTTATACTTGGGCTAAGTGAAATTATACGGTCTCCCGATACCTTTTCAGGTTCGACTTGACTGCATCCTAAAATAAAAACAAAACAGAATAGAAAACTACGATTCATGTGTTGTTGTCGCTAATTGCGTGTTAGCAAGCCGTTTATATAAATCACAATTCTTTAAAAGATCCTCATGTGTTCCATCGCCAACTAGTTCTCCTTTTTCAAGGACCAAGATGCGATCAGCTGATTGAACAGTTGAAAGTCGATGAGCAATTACTAACAACGTACGCCCTTGAGAATAATTATCAAGGGTGTCGTTAATCAGTGCTTCTGACTCAGAATCAATTTGGCTTGTCGCTTCATCAAAAATTAGGATATTTGGCTTTCGTAACAATGCTCTTGCAATTGCAAGGCGCTGGCGTTGACCGCCACTTAGAGATGCTCCTTGTTCATACACCTCTGCGTCGTATCCACCTTCAATTAGTTCAATAAACTCAGCTGCGTGCGCTTGTTTTGCTGCTGAAACTACTTCCTCGCGGCTTGCTTGATAACCAAAACAAATATTACTTTCTATGGTTCCACGAAACAAAACCGTTTCCTGAGTCACTACACCCATTTGTTTTCTCAATGAATGCAAATCAACCGTAGCAATATCTTGCCCATCAATAAATATTGAGCCCTGTTGTGGGCGAAGAAGTCTTGGCAATAATGAAACCATAGTTGTTTTACCACAACCGTTAGGTCCAACAATTGCTACTCTCTGGCCATGTGGAATAGTTAGAGTAACATTCCTTACTGCAGGTTCAACGTCACTAGAGTATGAGAAGGTAACTCCATCAAATACTATAGATTCTTTGTGAGGGGCAATTTCCTGTCTTTCAATCTCATCCTCGGCTGGGAGATCCAAAATCTGCATCAATCGACTAGCAGGTGCATCTGCCGATTGGATTTCGGTAACTAAACCGGTCAGTGGGCGAAGAGAACTTCCAGCAACTGCCAAGGCACCAATAGAAAGTAAAAACCTATCAAACTCCAAGTTGCCGTTGATAATACTCTTGGCTGCGATACCAGCAAGAGTGCCAAGCACAACTATTGCTAGTATTTCCATGAACGGGCTTCCAAAAGCTCGAACTATTCGAACTTTCATATTTGCTTTAATCACTTGTTTATTTACATCGATGAATGCTTTCCTAACAGAGTCCTCGGAAGTGTTGACTTTTACAGCTCTAAGCCCCTGCACACTCTCACTTGAAATTCGAAGTAACTCTTGTTGTGCTGCCAAGGTTTCTTTAGTACCTTTTCTAACGCGTCTACCAATTTGATGCAGAACAATCGCAAGAATAGGCAATACTAAAACTGCGATGATTACTAATCGATAATCAAATACACAGGCAACAGCAAAAGCAGCAAGTCCCTTTGTAAATTGAGCCACTGATTTTCCCATCAGTACAGTCAATCCGGATTGAAGTGCCTCAGCATCGCGAATAATCCTTGATACAAACTCACTTGCTCCGCTTCTCAAAACTCTGCTAAGTTCCATCTTAAGCACATGCCCAAATGCTTGCTCTCTAACATCAGCTACGACGTGAACAGCAATCCATGCGCTTAGATATTGATGCAAAAAGTTAGCCATGCCTCCAATTACTGTTAAGCAACCAATTCCAATCAAGATAAAAAGAACTCCATCAAAACGATCTTGTGGGAGTTGGCTTAAAAGCCACTGTGGAACCTGTACGAATTGTTCTCTTGCGTTGAAATCGTTTGCTAATTCTAATAGTGACTTCCCACCTTCTGGGTCAAGAATTAGTGAAAGAGCGGGTCCCAAACTAAGCAATCCAACACCTAAGCCAATCGCAGAGAAAACCGCCAATGAAAGAGCAAGAAAGAGTCGTACTCTCCACCTAAACATCTGTTTTGCAAAATGCTTAAAGTGTTTCATGATGCATCGTGTCCTTCATAGACCTTTCTTAGTTCTTTCCAGAAAGTCGGGTAACTTTTTGAAACACAGCTTGGGTTAACTATCGAAAGCCCACCACATTTCGTTCCGACTACAGCCATAGCCATCGCAATCCTATGATCATCAATTGGATCAATGGCAGTATTGCAGTTTTTTGCCTGCGTTGGAGTAACTCTAATATCATTATCACCCGCTGCAACTCCACAGCCTACTTTTGCAAGTGAACGTGCCATAACTTCAATACGGTCTGATTCTTTTAGAGGAAGCGTTTCAAGACCATAAATCCTAGAAGGTGAGTCAGCAAATGCTGCTACTGCTGCCAAGCAAAGAGATGCGTCTGGGAATCCTGATGCATCAAGATTATTAAATCCTCTTATGATTCCTGTTCCAGTGACATTAATACCATTTTCACTCTCCGTCACTTCGGCGCCTATTAGCGCAAGTTGCCTAATCGCTTCCATATCGGGCTGCATCGAGTCAAGTTTCAAGCCCTCCAGTGTTACTGTTAATCCCTCGTGCAGAGCAGCGACCGCTGCAAAATAGATTGCTGAACTTGCATCTGGTTCAATATCCACTTCACGGTGAGTTACCCTTGTTTGTGGCACCGTTATAGTTCTTGTGTCGCTGCTTAGATTATCTAAAACATCAACACCAAAGCTTCTTAAGACGTTTATTGTTAAATCAACATAAGTTGATGATGTAACCGGCGTTTTGCAATTAAGAGTTATTCCTTGGTCAAGAAAAGGGGCAATTAACATCAATGCTGAAATGAATTGGCTAGATTTCGTAACAGGCACATCGATGATTCCGCCATGAATTCTCGAACCATCCACTTCGACTGGCATTGTTTTACTGCTGAACTTTGCGCCAAGAGACCGCATCATCGAAAGTAAATCTCCAATTGGACGCGTTCGCATTTTCCCGTCACCGTCTACTGTTACTGGTTCTTTGGCAAGTGATCCTGCTGCGATCATAAACCTTGATGGTGTCCCGCCAGCCCCAAGGTTCACAGAAGAACCATGTGGCGGTTTTCCGTCAACACCATGAAGTATCAATTTGTTCGGTGTCCACTTCACCCCTACACCTATTTTTGAAAATGCATTTGCAAGTAATGATGTATCATCACACTTGAGTGGATTTTTAAGTACTGTTCTACCTGCTCCAAGTGCGCCAAGCATAATTACCCTTGAAGTCAAACTCTTCGAGCCTGGAACTCGAACCACCCGATGCCCAAACCGTTTCAAAACAGGAACCGACTCGGCAGTCGAACCAGCATTCTTTTTCTTCACGTGTCGCGCCTAAATATAGCAACGATATCTTCTATCGGAACAACGAATAAACGGTTGTCTCCTTCAAAATCGACCGGTATGCTTTGTTTTGGGTTGAACAGAACCTTGTCGTACTGTTGGATAGGGTAATCGGGGTTATTTTCTATAATAGTGCTTACCGTTACAACACGGCCTGTCAACGTCGGAATCTCAATTTTATCAGGAAGGTGAATACCAACTTTCGTAACTTTACGATCTTCATCCTTACGGATAAGAACCCGTTCTCCAATAGGTTCTACGGTCTCAATGACATTCTTCTTGGTAGTTGCTTTTGCCATATACGCTTATGATATCTGCCCTGACGAATTTACGCAAAATTAATTAACCGCGGGTTAATTAATTGCTGAGGCGAAATGCTCAATACACCTTTCAATACGGCAAAGT
>CAZLCM010000015.1:0-13913 GCA_964558055.1 uncultured Isosphaeraceae bacterium
ATTTATAGATCGTGGGTTTCGGGTTGTGGCAGTATTCGACAGTGATCCGAACATTATTGGGACGGAAGTAGCAAACCATGTAGTACGACCAGTTGCAGAAATGACGAGAATCATCCCACTTCGAAACATCAAACTGGCGATTTTGTCTGCACCCGCTAACGTTGCACAAGATCTTGCCGATCGGCTTGTTGCTTCTGGAATAACTGGAATTCTTAACTTTGCTCCGATTCGTCTTAAGGTGCCAGAGGGTATTGGCGTCTCAAGTGTTGATTTCTCTAGATCGCTTGAGCAACTTGCACTTGAAACATCTATTGACTTCAGTTGAACAAAACAATCCCGCGGGAAAGTTTATTTCTGGCAAGATGCTGTTGGTACGGCGCTTTCACCAAAAAGGGCCGTGCCAATACGAACAATATTTGCTCCGCATTCAACGGCTACTTCAAAATCATTTGACATACCCATGGACAAAATGTTAAATGCATTACCAGAATTTTTGTCTAGTTTCATCTCTTCAAAAAGTTCGTTGCACCTAGAAAACACAGGCCTTGAGTCCTCAGGGTTTTCACTTAATGGAGCCATACACATCATCCCGCGCGGTTTAATGCAGGACATAGTTTCCAGTTGTTCAAGTAGATATCCGACTGCTGCTGGTGCAATACCTGTTTTCTGTCGTTCTCTTGACACATTGATTTGCAGTAGGACTTCTATAACCTGATTGCGTTTTTCTGCTATCTCTTGAATTTCTTCTGCAAGCCGCAGTGAATCTAAAGTGTGAATCAATCGAGCAAGTGGTAGAACTCTCCTGCATTTGTTTCGTTGCAAATGTCCTATGAAGTGCCATCTTATTGGACTAGCCAAATCCGGCTCTCCTAGTTCCTTTCGCCTACCAACGTATTCTTCTATTTGTGCTGCAAGTTGAGTAAAGTGCTGTTGCCTATTTTCACCAAAATCTGTGTGCCCCAAATCCACTAATTGACGAACTTCGTCGACTGGAGCATGTTTGGTAACTGCGACCATGTGTATTTGAGAAGCATCGCGACCAGACCTATCTGCTGCGTCTGCTATTTTTTGTTGTACCTGTTCGTATCGTTCCTTAGTTGTTTGCACGTTAGTTCCCCTCCTTGGGATTCGTGGCAGCATACCGTTTATTTTGAAAGTGCGACGAGTCCAAGCGCTTGGGCCATTGCTTCGCCAATCCCAGCTGGGCTGTCCGAGACGGTTAAACCAGATGCGCGAAGGGACTCTATTTTCGCTTGAGCCGTGTCATCTTCACCGCCAATAATTGCTCCGGCGTGCCCCATACGCTTTCCTTTTGGTGCAGTTATACCTGCAATAAAACTAACAACTGGCTTGGTCATGTTTTCTTTAATCCATTTTCCGGCATCGGTTTCATCGCTGCCCCCAATTTCACCAATCATAACAACACCGTCTGTCTCATCGTCTTCTTCAAACATTTGCAACAAATCAATAAAGTTGGCACCTTTGATTGGGTCTCCGCCAATTCCGATACATGTTGTTTGTCCCATTCCAAGCGAACTCGTTTGCCAAACAGCCTCGTATGTAAGGGTGCCTGATCTACTTATGATGCCAACACCCTTTCCGCTTTCTGAGTCAGATGGTGCTGTGTGTATATATCCGGGCATGATTCCGATTTTGCACCCATCTTGGAACGTTGCGTTTGCACCTTCTCCTGATGTTTTGCGCCCGGGAGTAATAATTCCGGGACAATTTGGACCAATCAGTACGGTTTCTGGGTAACTCTTAAGAACTGATTTCACTTTCATCATATCAGCGACAGGAATTCCCTCAGTTATTGCACAAATAACACCAATTCCTGCATCCGCCGCTTCTAAAATCGAATCTGCTGCAAACGGTGGGGGAACAAAAATCATAGTGGCGTTTGCCCCAGTTTCTTTTACTGCTTGCACAACAGTATTGAAAATAGGCAATCCATTTTTATCTTTTTGACCACCCTTGTTTGGTGTAACTCCACCAACAACATTCGTACCATAATCAAGGCAACCCTTCGTGTGAAATGCACCAGAAGAGCCAGTGATGCCTTGGCAAATGAGTTTTGTGGATTTGTTTACAAGAATTGACATGCTTTACTCCAATTAAGACCGTACAGGATACCGCCAAGTCCTCAAGATGACTACACTTACCGTATGTCTTCCCCTACAAAAAAACCGTTAACGTATGCTGACTCCGGAGTTGACATTGAGGCGGGTGACCGTCTCGTTGGGCTCATTCAAACCATGATGAAACGAACCCACGGACCCCGCGTTCTTGGAGAACATGGGGGGTTCGCTGGAATGTTTCGATTAGATTTTAATGAACGGTTGTTCAAACGCAACTACAAAGATCCAGTATTGGTTGCGTGTACTGATGGTGTTGGAACCAAGGTCAAACTCGCTTGTGACCTTGGTATATACGACACAGTTGGAATCGACTGTGTTGCCATGAACGTAAACGATATGATTGTTCAGGGCGCTGAACCCCTTATCTTTTTGGATTACTTGGGCCTGCACACACAAGACCCTGAAACAACAGCAAAAATTGTCTCTGGTGTTGCTTTGGGTTGTGAAATTTCAAACTGTGCTTTAATTGGTGGTGAGTGCGCCGAAATGCCTGACATTTACGCTGAGGGCGATTTTGATATTGCTGGTTTTGCAGTTGGCGTTGTTGAACTCGACCGCGCAATTGATCCAAGCAGGGTCGAATCGGGAGATGTGATAATCGGTCTTCCTTCAAGCGGGGTACATTCAAATGGTTTCACTCTTGCTAGGGCGGCAGTCAAACACTTAGACCTTAATAAGGTTTACCCAGAGTTAGACAAAGAAAAAACGCTAGGGCGTGTCTTGCTTGAGCCAACAAGAATTTATGTGGAGCCAATTGTTAAGTTGCTTAAACAATACAAAGTAAAAAAAGTTGTTTCTGGAATGGCACACATTACCGGTGGTGGAATTGCTGGAAACTTGTGTCGGTCACTTTGCGATTCGGTTGATGCGACGGTTTATCTAGACCGGTGGGATACACCAAGTGTATTCAATTTTTTACAAAAAGAGGGCAGTATTGAAACCCAAGAAATGTTTAGGGTTTTCAATATGGGAATTGGATACATTCTCATAGTAAGGCCCGCCTTTGCTGATTCAATTACCTCACACCTTGGGCAACTTGGAGAGTCGCCAATTGTTTTGGGTGAGATTACATCTGGAACAGGAAGGGTTCACGTTATTGGGGGAAACAAAAATGTTTGATGCTCTTATCGTTTCGTTTTGCATTGGAATGCAAGATGTAAACACTAACAACACAGATGCACTTATTCGGGGAGGGCTTTGGCTACCTCGTCTTGGTGGAACCGTTGAAGATGGGGGAGGAAAAATCGACTTCGAAACTAATATAGATTTACGCAACAAAGAAACAGTTCCAATGGTTGAGTTTTCTTTGCAACCTATTGATGACGTTGTTTTTTCTATGTCGTTCTTTGACTTTTCCACATCGGGAGACGGTTTGTTTTCTGGTAACGATGTGTTTGGTGGAGTAGCATTTAATAACGGCGATGGGTGGTCGGCATCTACTACAATCCAAAGTGTTGGTTTTGAAGCAGCGTGGAGTGCTTGGAAACCTTACAGCTCTAATGACAACGCAACTCTTTCATTTGCCCCTGTTATTGGATTGAGGTGGTTCGGTGTCGATTCGTCGCTTACAAATACTACTATTGACAATAATATATCCCATACAAATTCATGGATCGCACTTTCTGCTGGATTAGAAATGGAGTTTCGTTGGGATACTCGTAAAACCCTTGAGTTCGCTGACTCCATTTCCATCGAAGGGCAATTCTTGGCGGGAACCCTTACCGGCGGGGATGGTGGTTCGATGTGGAGTGTTCAGGCGGGGATTGCTGTTGATTTTTCTCCAAACATTGGAGGGTTTTTTGGTTATCGTTTACAGGAATTAAACGCCCAAGACGGCACTTACACGTTCGATGCTGGTTTGCAGGGCTTGTTTGTGGGTGGTGAAATTCGTTTTTAATGAACGACACTTAACTCTGCTCGTACAAAAACATAATGCCAAAACCCACCAAATCATCTGCGAAATTTAAAAGGGCAAAAGCAAGACACTTGTTGTTTACCACTGGCCCAAATAGGTTAAGCCGTGGCCGGTTGTTCAAAAAACATTTCGATCAATCTATCCATTTAAATGAATTAGAAATCCACTCTTCTCGGTGGCCAAGTACGTTTGACGGTCTTCGCATTGGTCACGTTAGTGATTTTCACCTTGGTGATTTGATGCCTCTTGACAGAGCGCTTAATGCTGTTGACTTGCTCGCGTCTCAAGAACCAGACATTGTTGTTTGTACGGGTGACGTTGTAGATTTACATGTCGAAGGGGCACTGCCGCTTCTTCAGGCAATGTCAGATATAAATGCTCCGCTTGGAACAATGCTTGTGCTTGGAAACCATGACGAATTAGATTGTGCCCGAACACTAAGTCACTTGTCGCAACAATCGGGCGTAACACTCTTAAGAGATGCTTCGTGCCAAATCCACCACAGCGGTAACACGTTAAATATCTCGGGAATCGATTGGGCGAAATCTACAAAACGGTGTAAAAACAAAGTCGAGCGTGTTTGTGATTCAGAAACACACCTGTTACTTTCGCACAACCCAAAAGCGTTCAAAGCCGCTTCTAAAATTGGAGTTCCTCTAACCCTATCTGGACACACTCACGGAGGACAACTTGCAATTCCAAATAAAAAAAATGCAAACCTTGCCGTAGCACACAGATACTCTGCGGGATTGTATGAACGTGGAGACAGTCGACTTTTTGTAACTGTTGGTGTTGGCTCTTGGTTCCCGCTAAGAGTTAACTGTCCTGCTGAAGTTGCAATTATTACTGCAAAATCGAACTGATTTTTCTAAGTGCATTGCCGCGATGTGATTGAGCGTTTTTTTCTTCTGGACTCATCTGTGCACTGGTTTTGTTTGCGTTTGGCACAAACAAAAGTGGGTCGTACCCAAAACCGTTTTCGCCCACTGGTACAAATCCAATTAGTCCTTCAAACGCACCAATTGATTCTGCAACTATAGTACCGTCTGGGTCTGCTACACAAATTGCACAAACAAACCTTGCTGTTCTGTTCGTTGCAGAAATTTTAGACATTTGTTTTAGTAGCAACTTGTTGTTTTCTGCGTCTCGTTCTTCTCTGGTTTCGCCTTTGCCAGAAAACCGTGCGGAGTGTACCCCAGGATTTCCATTTAATGCGTCAACAGATAAACCAGAGTCATCCGCCATACAGCGAATCCCTGTTGCATTTGCGTATTCAACCGCCTTGATTCTTGCGTTCTCTTCAAATGTATCTCCATCTTCAACCGGCTCGGGATAACTCTCTTCAAGAACATCAAGACCGTCGACTTGAATTCCACTGGACTCTAAAATTTCTCGAACCTCTTTAAGTTTGTGGTTGTTTGAGGTTGCAAGGAGAATTCGCACGTTATTTACCCTGCCAACAACTTGGCACGGTGCCATAGGTTGCAGTAATTGTTGATCTTATTCCTCCACGCCCTTTCCAGTTCGTGACTATTTGCATCCATTTTGGTTGCATGCACTTTGCAAGATCGTCTCGCATTTTGTTTGTCACTGCTTCGTAGAAAATACCTTCATTGCGAAATGACTGGTGATAAAGTTTTAAACTTTTAAGTTCAACACACAATTTGTCTGGCTCATATCGAAGTGTAATTTCGCCAAAATCTGGGTGCCCGGTAACCGGACAGACAGAAGTGAATTCTTCGTTCACGTGCTCAATCAAAAAAGGTGTTTCGGTTGGTGTTTCAAATGTCTCTAATAATTGTGCGTCTGGCATACGGGCATTCTACCTCGACGCCAATATAACACCCGAATAAAAAAAGGTTTCGAGGTGTTTAACTTAGAGCCCGTAGCGAAGAACAAGTGTAATGACGTGTGGCTGATCGGGGTTCACAGTAAGTGATTTACGAAACACTATCCGTGCTGATTGGAATGCTTCGATATCGGTTTTGTTTCCTAGAAGCCAACTGTTTAGTTGATTAACTCCAACTCCGTTCATTGCTCGCCAATTTTGATCGTCATATTCAACTGCGGTTTTATATGCCTCTAGAGAGGACGAATAGTCACCGAGTCGAAACTCGGCCCAACCAAGTTGCTCGTAGGTCTCGGTTGTTGGGTCTAGTTGTACTAACTGTTCGGTGGTATTCACCACTTCTTGATATCTCTTTTCTTGAGTTAACAAATAAATTATGTTTCGCATCAACTCTGGAGAGGGGTCATCCATGACTTCTGAAGCTGCAATGTAAGCGTTAAGGGCATCTTGGGGTCTGTTTAGTAGTTGGTAGGTGGCGGCTAGGGTAATTTGTGGTGGTGCAACGCTACCATCAATGTCAACTGCCCTTTCGGCAAAAACAAGAGCACTTTGAGGCCTGCTCATCTGAAGATAGGTTGTTGCAATATTCATATTTGCACCAACGTTGTCGGGGTTGATTGTTAATGCTCTGTGGTAAGCGCGAACAGCATCGATGTATTTTTTCATCATCTGTAGCGAAACTCCGTGACCATACTGGGCATCAAAGTTTCTTGGCTCTAGTTGAACTGCTCTTGCAAAGGCCGGTTCTGCCTTTTCCCACTTTTTTTCAATCAAACAAATGTCCCCAATGCCAATTAGAGCATCGGTAGCAACTGGGTTCTGCCTTAGGACTTCTTTGAATAGGTTCAGTGCTTCTTTATAGTCGCCGTGATCTTTTGCAATTTCTGCAGCGTTAATTGTAATTTGTTGTACGTCAGTGACTTTCGCCAACGAGATTGGTTCTGCGTCGGTTGGAGTTTCTGTAGGTGAAACTGCGTGGCAGCCAATTCCAACAAGAAGGCAGCCAATACAAATAATACGATTACATTTCATAACTAGTTAAGAATACTTGGAATTGGTGGGCTATCGGCGTTTTTTTGCTGATTTCGCCATTTTTCGTAATTTTGCGATGTTGACCAAGTCCATTGGCTCTCCGTCTTCATTTTCTTCTTTTGAGGTCTCTAGAATCTTGGGTACGTCATCAAAAGAAGGATGTTCGAGGATTGCGTCAAAACAACTTAAACCACACTCTCCCTCACCAATGTGGGCGTGACGATCTAACCTAGAGCCAATCTTGCCAACAGAATCATTAAAATGAAAAACCTTGATATATTCTAATCCTGCATCTTTATCAAACATGTCAAGAGTATTGGCCGCTTTTTTTCTTGTGCTCATATCGTAGCCAGCGGCAGTTACATGACAAGTGTCAAAACAAAAACCTACCCTTTGGGGTTCTTGGACACGTTCGCGAATCCAACCAAGGTGCTTAAAGTCATATCCCAAATTGGTTCCTGAACCGACTGTAGTTTCTAAACACATAACCGTTTTGTAACCAGAAAGATCCGAATGTATTTGATTTATTGCATCCACAATACGTTGCAGACCATCTGTTTCTTCTTTTGCAATTGGTTCGCCCAACTTGTTTTTTTCTCCACGTTTTCTTGGAGTACCAAGTCGTGCACCAGGATGTGAAACAAGAAACGGGATACCCAAAGTTTCACACCGTTCAATTTCTTCTCGTTGCAGTGCGATTGATTTTTCGCGAGTCGTATCTTCGGGTGATGCCATGTTAATTAGATAACTGTTGTGGCTAACGGTTCGGTTTGTTCCTCGCCACCCAAGGGCATCTAGTTTTTCATTCCAAAGCAGTACGTCGTGATCTTTCAGTGGTTTTGTTTTCCACTGACGCTGGTTTTTTGTGAATACTTGAACACAATCCATCTTTTGTGCATCAGCAGCATCAATGGCATGGTATATACCCCCTGTAATAGAAAGATGTGAACCAAACATAGCGGTTATGTGCTGAGGTGTCGGTCGAACTCGAGGAGCGCTGCTGGGTTGTTTCCAACCATGCGAATCTTGGCAAGATTGTCGCGAGCATTTACTTCCTCTTCAACCTGTTCGGTGATGAACCATTGAAAAGCAACTTCAATGTGCCAAACAGAGGACTCTCTTGCCAGGTTAAAAATATTGTTAATCATTTGGGTCACGCGTTGTTCGTGTGCAAGTGCGGCTTCAAAGACTGCCTCTGGGCTCACAAAATCTGTGACAGGATCTGGTGGACTTTTGAGTGTAATCGGCAAATCCCACTCATTCATGAACCCCACAATTTTCATAGCGTGCTCGTGTTCTTCACCAGCTTGTTTCTTAAACCAGTTTGCCATGCCATGCAAATTTTCTCTCTCAAACCAAAATGACATTGCAAGGTATTGCATTTCTGCACCAAGTTCATGTGTAATCTGTTCGTTTACTGTGTTGTGGAGTGTTTCGTTTATCATTGTATGTTCCTAGGTATTGGCATGGACTCCCAAAAGAGAGGCCGCTCCTTTTGCGATATCGGTATAGTGCAAACCACACATGCGCAAAATTGATTCTGGAGAACGTGCTGATTTTGGGATCCTTGTGACGCACTTTTGTTTAACTGTAAAAGAATCTCCCGAAGCACTGCATGCATCAGCGACTGCTGATCCCATAGAGGCACCATAGTTATCCTCAACTACAAGGACATTTCCGTTGTTCTCGTTCACAATGTCAAGAAGTCGATCTTCGTCAAACGGAAGTGAATATAGGTCAAGCAAAGTAGCGTCAACACCCATGCGATCAAGTTCGTCTATTGCCTTGTTGCACTCATGAATCATGTATCCGGCAGAAACAATTACTACGTCACGACCTTCTGTTAGAACTTCCATTCCACCAAGTTCAAACTTTGTTGATGAATCGTAAATCATCTCAACTTCTGGGCGGAAGGTTCGAAGATAGCAACATCCTTGGTGTTCAGCCATTTCGTGCGTTAAACCATACGCTGCCCACGCATCCGCTGGTTGTAATACATAACAACCAGGGTTTCCGTTGTGATCTTTCATTGTTCCAAAACTTCTAAACCAAGCAATGTCTGGAAGAGACATCTGACTCGGGCCGTCGGCTGCTAGTGAAATGCCGCTGTGTGAACCAACAATTTTGATGTTCGCTCCAGAGTTAATCGCCATCTCAATCTGGTCGTAACCACGAGTAATAAATTTAGAAAATGTTGAACAGAAGGGTATTTTCCCAGCCGCACTTAAACCAGCGCCTACAGAATACATGTTTTGTTCTGCAATTTTGCATTCAACAAAGCGGTCGCTTAGTTTGGAATCCGAACCAAAGATGTTGCTAAATGTTGAGTTGCTTACATCAGCATCAACAGCCCAAACATTTTCGTTCGTATATCCAAGGGCGCGAAGTGCAACACCGTATGCTTGGCGCGTTGCCATTTTTCCAGATTGCAACACAGTTGCCATGTCCCATTTTTCCATTGCTTGTTTAAAGGTCATCGAGGGTCTGGAACTCGATTCACTCAAGTTGCTCTCTGGTGGTTCTGGAATAGCAATTGAAGCGGTTGCGATTGATGATGTTAGGGACAACCCAGTTTGGCGTAGTTCTGAAATTGCTGTCTCAAGTTGTGCACCAGACGCGGGCTTGCCGTGCCATTTTCCACCCTGCATAGATGGGGCACCCCATCCTTTTACCGTTTTTGCAACAACCGCCATAGGGGTTGCTTGACCCTTGTCATTAAACTTTTCGAATGATGCTTTAATTTCGTTTGGTGAGTGACCATCTATTACATCTACCTCAAAACCAAACGCTTTAAGTTTTGCTGCAAGACGCTCTGGTGACTGTTGTTTGCTTACAGCTCCTGCTTGACCGTAACTGTTGCAGTTAAATATTGGAAGCACACTAGTTAATCCGTGGTCCATGATGAAATCAAGTGCTTCGGTGATTTGACCCTCTCTTGCTTCTCCATCCCCAATTATGCAGTAAGTTTTTCTTCCGGTATTGTCTGCTATTGCTGCAAGTCCTAGGCCGGCGGCGACCGAGAGGCCTTGCCCGAGTGAACCAGTTGCAGCATCAAAAAATCCCACACCTTCCATTGGATTAGGGTGCCCGTCGAGTGGGGAATCGTCTTCTCGGAGTGTTTTAAGGTGGTCTCGATTTAGTTTTACTGGTTCACCGTTCCAGTTTACGGTTGCACCAATATCCGCCATGGCAGCGTAAACCGCTGGTACTGCGTGCCCTTCAGATAAGACAAGGCGGTCTGATGTTTTGTTTTTGGGGTCATCTGGAAGCCACTTCATGGTTCGGTACATCAAGACAGAAATCAGATGTCCAATACTCATCGCTGATGTTGGGTGACCGCTGCCTGATTCGGCACACATTTCAAGTGACATCGTGTCGAGTAAAATCGCGCGGGAGTGAATAGCATTTTCAAAAGACATCTTGGGGATCCTTCCATTAGATGAGGTGTGTTTTTTGTGAAATTTTGGGGTTTCACCTTCACTGCAACAAAGCATGCAGTATTGCAGAATGCGCCTGTGTGGGCAATGCAAAAACACAGGAAAAACAACAGGTTCGTGAGAATATTGCCGTGTCGTGGTACACTCACCACTGTGCCTTTGTTGGTACACGATGTTTTTAGAAATTTGTTCGTGAAGAGAGAGTAAAACCATGGCAGTAAAACAAGCAACAAACATGAAAGCCGTCTGTGATCGAGATGCTCTAGTTGAAGCAATGGGTCTAATAACTGGAGTGGTCGCAGGAAGAACTCCTACTCCAGCCCTTCAGTGCGTTCACATGTCCGGACAAGATGGCCGGCTTACTCTTGCTGCTACTGACGGTGAGGTTTCGTTGACACTTTCTATCGACCGTGTAGACATGGAAGAAGGTGGTGATTCTCTGGTACCAGCAGACAAGTTCTCACAGATTGCTAAAAGTTGTGATGACAACACCCTAACCATTGTTGGAGATGGGGATGCGCTGCACGTAAGATCATCAGATTCAAGGTTCAAGGTGTTTGGCTATCCAATTTCCGAAGCCCCTGAAATTCCTACTTTTGATGATGTAGAACCTGACTTTTCGGTTGATGGCACCTCATTTCGCAATTTAATGGAGCGAACTGTTTTTGCCGCCGCAACTGACCACAGCAGATATGCAATCAACGGCGTCCACCTTGATCTTCAGGGCTCTCAGATTCGCCTTGTTGCAACAAACGGGCACCGGCTTGCTTTGTCGATGGGACCGTGTGACAACAACTGTGAAAAAACTGACTGTATTGTTCCAACTAAAGCAATGACGCTTCTTAAAAGGTTGCTTCATGACGACGGTGGGACGGTGTCCGTAAAAATAGAGAACGGTCGTATTATCTTCCATGTAGAAAATTCTGCTGGAAGCACTTCAACTTTAACAAGCAATTTGGTTGAAGGCACGTTCCCACCATTTGAAGATGTAATTCCAAAAGACCTTGACCGCAAAGCTGTCGTAAACAAAGAGGCGTTTCATCGAGCAGTTCGCCGGGCCCATCTTATGACTAACGAAGAGTCGCGCGGAGTAAAACTTGTTTTTGATGGAACCTGTTTGAAAATTACAAGCCGTGCTCCCGAGACGGGCGAAGCGGAAATTGAAGTCCCGATTGAATCCTTTACTGGCGACAAACTTGAAATTGCGTTCAATCCTGTTTACATCATGGACGCTTTAAAGGTCGTTGGTGATGATGATGTGACAATTGAACTTAAGAAAAGCGAAAAGCCCGGATTAATCCGAAGCGGTACGAGTTTTGTTTACATCATAATGCCAGTAAGTTTGAATTAAGTACACTTAAGTTCGAGGACCCCTTGGAACTCTTCCGGGTCTTTTACCACGTTCTGGTCGCTGGGCTCCGTTTTTATATTTAACGGAACATCCCCAAGGTTTAACGTGGCTAGGAGAAACTTCCTCGCCATCGTCAACTTGTTTCACCGCACGAAGTACGTGTGTCTCTGCTTTTTTACCTTGTTTAAATCTCTTGTCATCGCTTAGTGCTCCTTCGTAAACAAGTACTCCGTTGGTGTCGATAACAAACATGTGTGGGGTGGTCTTGGCACCGTAAGCGTGCCCAACATCTCCGCTATAGTCCATAAGCATTGGAACACTAACTTCTAACTCTTCTAAAAACTCTTTGCCTCCCTTTAACACTTCCTCTTCTGGCCTGTTGGCGGTTGAGTTAATCGCAAGGTAGACAACGTCTGTGTTAACTTCATCAAGATCCTCTAACAACTTTGGAAGAAGTCCTCCCGCCCAAGCATTCATACAAAACGGGCACGTTTCATTGAACCACTCAAGTACGACTATTTTTTCCTTATAGTCAGAAAGTTTGTGTGTTTTTCCACGATGGTCTTTAAGTTCAAACTCTGGTGCATCTTTTCCAATTTCCGCTTTTTGTTTCTCTGGTGCGCCAGTTGGTTTTTCGGGCGCGCCCGCAACAAGAAGCAGCGCTGAAAGTGAAAGTAGTTTTGTTATAGTGGAATTCATACCATCCTCCTTTATTGTGCGATCGTATCTGGATTTGCCACGATTTGTACAACGTAGCATGGGTCGGTGTCATTGCCCCCAATAAGCAACAGTCCATTAATTGCAAATGTACCCATATCTGTGAGCGAAAAATCAAGTTCAAGCGGAACGGTTAGAGTAAATTTGTTTTGTTCAAAAAACACGACTTCGCTGTCCAAAAACCGAACTCCAAGTTGATTTAATCCAACAAATTGTATTTTGTCTTCTGTCGTAACTCCTGAAATTTGAATCTTGCTCTTTTCAAAAATTACTTTTGCGTCTTTGAGGTCGTCTAGTTTTTTGGGCAATCTTTGTTTCCACTTAACAAGACGCATGTCTCTGTGCGCTGGTCCTTTTGTTTGTTTTGTACTAACGGTTAATGTATTTGAATCCTCTCCAATCACGCAAACTTTTTTGCACGCAAGCCAATAAGTTTTTATATCAAGTGTAATTTCATCTGTATTAATTTCATTTGGTGAAGTAATCGGAATAAAAATTGCGGCTTGCTCATCGTATCCATAAGTCACGCCCTCCTTGCCGTAAAAAAGTTTTGGTCTCGGGAAGATGGGATCCCCAACAACATAACCTTCGGGAGCGCTGGTTTCGACAACAGTGGGGGCGCCGCTTGCTCCCGAATCCTTCCAGTAAACATGCCATCCGTTTTCTGGAGTAATAAGAACAATTGCGTAGAATTTTTGTTCTGGACCCACCCAGCCAACATCTGTTCGGGTCTCAACAGTAGCATGACCGTTTGTTGGGTTGGTTGGTGTTTGAAACACTAATAATAATGAAAGCAAAACTAGGGGCATACAAAAACTCCATTTGGTGTATTCTGCTCACTATGGTAAAAGTAATTCCTGGTCTTGTCTTGTTTTTTTTATTCTTTGCACTTGGGTGCAGTACTGGAATAAGCGATAAAAACTTGTCATTTGTTTCTCCAAGCGATGTCTCAATGCTTATGGCTGACGGAGAGAGCCAGTTGTTTGGACCAGAGCTTGAAACGGTACTTGTTGATTGTAGAGAGACGTGGAAGTTCAACAAAGCGCACATACCAAAGGCAACAAGTATCCCATTTGGACACATGAACTACCTGTTGTATAAACTCGACGATGCTGGAATTGTGATTATCGCAGGGGACACATACAACGATCCGGTATCGATAGCGATGAGCAAAACACTCATGGAAATGGGTTTTGAGAACATTAAAACGTTAAGAGGTGGGCTTAAAGGGTGGGAAGACGCTGGTGAGCCAGTGATTACAAAAGAATAACTGTTTTTATTTCTTGCTCTTGTGGATTCTTGAGGGTACTCTTGTGTGATATCGTTGCAGGAGACCTTCTTTTGTTATCGGACATTTTGGCAACCTCTACGCGCGTTTGTGCGTATAGTTACGGCGTGGAGCCGAAAACATGAACTCGTTCGAAAACGATTTCCTTTCACAATGGCTTGTAGGAGAGAATTAAAAATGATTTCA
>CAZLCM010000016.1:0-13389 GCA_964558055.1 uncultured Isosphaeraceae bacterium
ATTCTCAATTTGCTTCAGGTCTTTTTTTGAGACGTTCTTAAGTTGACTTGCAAGGTCTGGCTTACTCATAACTATGATTATCCTTTAGATAAAAATGCATCGAGTTTTTCTCGTGCTGTTTGGGTGTGTCGAAGTCGTACCAATTCACATTGTTCAATAGCAACCGCGGCGGACCACCCTTCGCGAATTCCTGTTTCTACAGCGAGGAATACTCCACTCGCCGCTTCAGTTTGCTTGGTTTCATTTTTTGCAGTTTCCAAAGCATTGGAAAACATATCGCAATCTTCTTGATTAATCGATTGTGGGATTTCACTAGATGTTTCTTGTTTTTCTAGCCACGTTTCCGCAGCGTTTTGTAGTTCATCTGGTGTCTCAACAAACACGTCGATAAGTCCCTCTGGCAAATCGGAAACCATAAAAGGGGAACCAGTCGCCGTTGCCTTAATTGCAGTTGTTGGATCAATTCGAGCCGGCAGCATTTGCGAACCACCCCATCCAGGGCAGATTCCAAGACCCGCCTCTGGCAAACCAATCGGATATGGCTTTCCACTACTTGTTGTCTTTGAAGCAACAAGACCATCGCAGTGCATCGCGATTTCAAGTCCTCCGCCAAGAGTTGCGCCGTTAAGGCACGCAACTGTTGGATAAGGAAGCGAGGCAATTCTGCCAAAAACGGTTGTGCCAAAAGCAAGGTATGCGTGGAGTGAAGGGTCATCAAGACCATCAATCTCAGCAAGATCAGCACCAGCGACAAAAACTTTACTGCAATCACTTCTCAACACAAGCCCATTGAGGTTTTCAAGTTTTTCTATTGCGTCTAGTGTTACGTTGAGTCGTTGAATTAAATTTCGGTCTAGTACAACAACAGGCCTATCCCCCCCATCGAGCCATAAGGTCACAATTCCAGCTTCGTTTACTTCAAATTTGAGTGTGTTTTGCTTTGTGGTTGTTGTCATGAAATCTCTCTAAAACCCCGCGTTTTTAAGTTTCTACGAGCAATTCGCCGCACCCCTCATTGTACCCGATTCCCGACCTCTTAGTGCTACCATTTTGGGTACAAGCCCCTTAGGTCAGCCCACATTTAAGTCGTGAAAAAGCTTGTTTATGAGCAAATAACCGACAATTTTTCTCTTTTTTAGGGGACGCCCACCAATATACCTGACAACAAATTATTTGGTGTAAAGTGGTCGCAGGCGGGAAAGTGCTTCGTCACCAGCGACGATTTCAGCCGATAGATTAGCGGCTTTTTGTAGGACCTCATCATCCAGTGAACCGTCAAGTTCATTTAGCCATTGTTTAGTGGTTGCTAGTGCTTCCTTCCCGCCTTTTGCAAGATTTAATGCAAAATCATTTACTGCAGCAGGCAAGTCATCAACATCACACAAATGAGTAGCAAGTCCGGCTTCAAAGCCCTGTTGACCAGTGATGGTTCCACCAGCCAACAACATTGCTCGTGCTTTTCCTGGGCCGATTTTTTTCATCAGCCAAGGAGCGACAACAGCAGGGCAAATACCAAGGTCAACTTCAGGGTACCCAACCTTTGACTCTGGATGTGTGAAAGCAAAATCACAAACAACCATCAGCCCACAACCTCCGCCAATCGCAGCGCCCTGAACCCTTGCTATAGTTGGAACAGGTATTGCGCGAAGTCGCTGCGATACTTTTCCAAGACCTCGAAGCATAGTTCCCATGGCGGGGGGGTCATCAATGACACTCTTCAAATCCATTCCAGCACAAAATGATCTTCCCTCACCAGCAAGAATAAGCACTCGCATTTCGTCATTTTTTTCAATTTCATCAAGCCCAACATGGATTGCATCAATCATCTCTGCAGACAAGGAGTTCCTCTTTCCAGCACGATTGAGAGTTAGAGTGACAATCTTATTTTCTTCTGTAATACGAATCATGTGTGTAGGGTAAGGTCTATAGTGGATTCATGCGAATCAATTTAGATAGCGCTTCACCAGGATTTGGTTGTTTCATTAACGATTCGCCAACAAGGGCAATGTGGACGCCGTGAGCCCGTAACTTGTCAAGGTCTTCTGGCTCAGAAATTCCCGACTCGCTTACAACTATAGATAGATCATCAACTACATCCACCATTCGAATTGTGTGTGAAATATCTGTCTCCATTGTGGCCAAGTTACGATTATTGATTCCAAGAAGGCAGTAACCAGCATGTGGAAAGCCAACATATTGCTGCACTTTTAACAAATTACCCATGTCGTGAGTTTCTACAAGGGTTGTCATTCCCAACTCGTGTGCGAGAATCATATAGTCGACAAGTTGACCTTCAGATAGAGCTTCAGCAATAAGCAAGATTGCGTCAGCACCAGCAGCCCTCGATTCCCAAACCTGATAATCGTTAATTATGAAGTCCTTACGAAGAACAGGCAACGATATAGCACCGCGAATCTGATGGATGTATTCCAAGCAACCACCAAAAAACTCTTTATCTGTCAAACAAGAGATGGCACTAGCGCCGTGCTTCTCGTAGCATTTGGCAATGTCGATAGGATTAAAGTCATCTCGAATAAGACCAGCAGAAGGACTTTTACGTTTTACTTCAGCAATTACACAGGTACTATTATTCGTGTGTCCGTTTACAACCGCACCAAAAAAATTACGTGACCTATCTTGCGATTCAGCTTGCGCCCGAACTTCATCTAGAGGTTTCTCTAGTCGAAGTATTTCAACCTCTTTTTCTTTAAATTCAATTATGCTGTTGAGTGTGATAGCCATTAATACTTCTGTTGCCAAGGGTAACGAAGAAAGTCAACCATTGGAACCGCCTTTGTTTGATTTTGCAACGCTTTTACTTGTTATTTTCTCTGTTTGTATCGGTATTTGGTTTGTTCGTTCTGGAAAAGGTTCATTGAAACGACAAGCCACCGTTGACTCAAGAATTTCTCCACAATTGGCAATTATTCTTTGCTTTGCTATGTTTGTTCTTTCTGGAATTGGCGCTTGGATTGGTACTAGTATTTCTAGTGATACCGAAATCCAGTCAACAGCATGGATGTATCTAGGAGCAATTGCAGCACAAATACCAATTTTGCTTTTGTATGTGAATCTTCAAAAGAAGCCAAAATTGCACCAAACCGTCTCTGTAGTCACCGTTACTTTTGCCGTCTTTGTTCCGTTGGCACTTTCTGTTGCAGCAATAAGTCACACAATTCTTGTTTTTGTCGGTCTAGAACCACCATCCAATATAGGACACAACACACTCGAGCAATTGGCGGGGGCCTCTTGGGGAGCACCAACGTGGATTGTGGTGATATGTGTAACCCTTGGTGCGGGTATTTTCGAAGAATTGATGTATCGAGGGCTCATTTTGCCTGCTTTTAGTGCCTGCCTTGGTGGTAAATCTCCTTGGAGAGCGATTGTTGCTACTAGCATAATCTTTGCTGTGATGCACATAGGAGCAGCAGAGCCATCAGCAATACTCGGTCTATTTGTGCTTTCGATTGGCCTGTGCCATGCTCGTGTCAAGAGCCGAGGAATTCTTGCTCCAATAGTAATTCACATTCTTTTCAACGCAATGAATATCGCATTTGTTTACAGTACACACTTATGAGTAATCGCGAAGTCATTCTTACAGGCGACACCCCAACAGGTCAGTTGCATCTTGGACATTATTTTGGTTCGGTACGTCGACGTGTGGAATTGCAAGATACGCACGATTGTTATTTTTTGCTGGCGAATATGCATGCCTACACAACACGATCAGACAAACCAGATGAAATACACAACGACACTATAGAAATTGTTCGCGATTATTTAGCAATGGGAATCGACCCAAATAAAGCAGCAATTTTTCTTCAGTCCGAAACGCCGGCAATTGCAGAACTTTCTTTTTTGTTTGCGATGTTGTTACCGTTTAATAGGGTGATGCGAAATCCAACGTTAAAAGAAGAAATTAAAATCAAGGGCTTGGGCGAAAACTACAGTTTCGGTTTTCCGCTTTATGCTGTTGGTCAAACAGCGGACATACTGGCTTTTCGTGCACACTCAGTCCCAGTTGGTGAAGACCAAATTCCTCATATCGAGTTAACACGTGAAGTTGCTCGCCGTTTTAACAAACTCTATTGCGGAATAGATGAAAATATAGAAGACGACGATCCGCTAATGGTTGAAAAAGGAGTTTTTCCTATTCCCAGAGCCGATATAGGCAGGGTTGGTAAATTGATAGGCACAGACGGCGTGAACAAGATGAGCAAGTCGTTGAACAACGCTATTCTGATAACTGATACGCCAAAGAAAGTAAAAAAGAAACTCGGTCAACTTTACACAGGACGTCAATCAATGACCGATCCAGGCGACCCAAACAGTTCACTTATGCAGTACGTTGATATTTTCATAGAGGACAAAGAGCGAGCAGAAGAACTTAAAGACAAGTATGTTCGCGGAGACAACATTGGTGATGGTCATATCAAAGTAGAGATTGCTGAGGCAATTAGTGAGTTGCTCGCGCCTATGCAAGAACGAAGATTACAGTACGAAGGTGATGAGAGTACGATAATAGATATCATTCGAGACGGAACATCAAGAGCAAATGCAAAAACCGAAGAAACACTAGCGATGGCGAAGGAAGCTTGCGGGTTAGGATTTTTTGGAAGGTCACTAACGTTTGGAGATTTGAAATGAAACAAATTTTAATTGCAGCAACTTTTTTTGTTTTACCATCTTGCTATAACCCCGCCGGAAACCCGAACCTAGCTTCAAGACCATATCCCATGGAGTTACACGTTCAGGACTCAGTACCTATACAAGTGATTCGTCAAGAGGAATACGTTGATATAGTTAATAGCACCGCTGACGATTACAACAATGCAACACTTTGGGTAAACCAACGATATTCAAAGGAAATTCCTGCTCTAGAAGCTGGGGCAACCATGCGAATTAACCTTTGGAGTTTGCACGACTCTTACGGAGAACAGTTCAACGCTGGTGGTGTCTGGCGAACTGACGAACCTACCCAACTGGTTCTAGCAGAGTTGCAAACGGGAGAAGACCAACCACTTGTTGGCTTGATTGTAATTGGCAAACAAGAGTAATCGGTGTCAATCAACACCCAACCACCGCACACAAGTGAAGGGTCGTATGAAGACGTTTCAGAGTTCGCAAGCACATTAAAGATAGACAGTCGAATTTCAAATACTATTCAAGGGTTTGATGTTCCTTTTTATCAAGCGGGGTTGGCGGGTTACAGCGACGGAGCGATGCGACTTATCGCAAGGCAACACGGTTGTCCATTTTGTGTAACCGAAGCCCTGTTAGACCGCACACTTATATGTGGTGGTAAGGGAAGACGTAAAGAAGACCCAGATCTTCTCTTAGAAGAAGCGGGAGAGATTGAGGGTAATGTTGCCGCGGGTTTAAACGACCACCCTATTGCTGGTCAAGTCATTGGAACAAACCCTGACGAGATGGCTCAAGGAGCCAAGATTCTTGTTGGAATGGGATATGACGTAATAGACGTAAACCTTGCTTGTCCAGTTAAAAAAGTTAGAAGAAGAAACCGCGGTGGTCACTTTCTAAAAGCACCAGCTGAAGCGTGTTCAATTCTTTCAGCGGTCCGCGAGGCAGTTCCAAAAAACATACCAACTACAGTAAAACTTCGGCGAGGGTGGGATGATTCGCCCAAGTCAGAAAAAAACTTTTACGTTATTTTTGACCATCAATATTCCGTTGGATATTCTTGGGCAACGGTTCACCCAAGAAGTGTTGAACAAAAATACGACGGCCCTTCTGATTGGTCTTTTCTTACCAAACTCATCAAGAATAGACCAGAAGCGTTGGTGTTTGGAAGTGGCGACATTTGGAGTGCACCGGATATATTTAGAATGATGCAACAAACGGGAGTTCACGGTGTCTCTGTTGCTCGTGGTTGTATCGGAAACCCATGGATTTTCATGCAAGCAAGGGCTCTGATGAATGGTGAAAAACCTTTAACTCCTACTTTAGATGAGCAACGCTCAGTGCTTCTAGCCCATCTTTCACTATGTAAACAGTTACACGGTGAAAAAAAATCATCTCGCCTGATGCGAAAGTTTGGTATTCGGTTTTCTGTATATCACCAGAATCAAGACGAAGTAAAAAAGGGGTTTATCAAAGCACGTTCTATGGAAGAGTGGAAAGAAGTTATTGAAGAGTTTTACTGTTCTGAATCAAACAAGTGACGCTGATCTTGGGACAGTAGATTTAACAAATCCCTAACCGTCTTTTCGGTTGCTTCCTGCATCGTTGCCGTCTTTTTGAGGAGCTGGTTTTTTGCTCTTGACTTCTGAGAAGAGTCATTCGTTCCACACCCCTTGGACCAAGGATCAAAACCAAACCTTCTTCTTGAGTTATTGATGATAGAAATTGACTCTTGTTTTAGTTTTGAAAAGGTGGTTTTCCACACAGCAAATAATAGATTTGCTTTGTCGATTGTTCCGCGATCGTCAACGTGTTGCACAATCCACTCCAAAGTGTTTTTCACATCATTACTTTGTTTAATCTGTGGGTACATTGCTTGTTCTATATCTTTGTTTAAGAACGGTTGAATAATCTTTGAGTAAGAAGCCCACCTATTCATTGCGCGTTTTTCATACGATTTGCATAACGCTTCATCCCCAAGTACTTTTGCTCGTATAGCCCCAAACCGATCTTCGACATCACTATCAAAGTTAGAAATTAAAAAATCGTTAATAGCAAGATGGGCGGAGTTTGGAATATCGACTATTTCTGTTACATCAACCCAAACAGTAGATGGCCAAGGGTTGTTTGAATTTCTCGACCCAAGTAATACAGTTCGCCGAAGTTCGACTATGCCCATCTTCCACTTTTCGTCATTGCTCAAAACTTGCAACGATTCAAGCAACTCGTCTAAAAGTTCATCTGCTTGCTTAGTTTGTTTGTGTTGATAATCTATGGTATAGGTTTTTGAGTTTGGTTCTACACTGCCTTCGGAAGCGATTAGTTTGATTCGATCAATATAGTCATCAAAAACCGCACGAGCGATAAACTCATGATCTCCCAAGATGGATGTTCCAAGTGCTTTTTGAAAATCCTTCTCTGTGCAAACCGGCTGCACGTCGTCTATACCGAATACTGGTACCCTTGGGTCTACCTCTTGGCTAAGACCCAAAGTACAAATTAATAATACTGCCGCTGACACAAATCCCATAATGAATATCAAATCATACTTGACTTAACACTACAACGTAAAGTTGTAGGTTTATTTGCCAAAAAACAAAGATTGTATGTGGATTGAACTACGGCCTTGGGTGGTATTTGGCTACTACAGCTTTAAGTTGTGATCTGTCAATGTGTGTGTATATCTGCGTTGTACCAATGTCACTATGACCAAGAAGTTCTTGAACAACACGCAGATCTGCGCCACCCGAGAGCATGTGAGTTGCAAAACTATGTCGAATTGTGTGTGGGTGTACATCACCAAGTTCTGCGTTTTTAGCCATTTTCCGGATGATTTGCCAAACAGCAACACGCTCAAGTGGCCGGCCAGTATTAGAAAGTAACAACCTTCCTTCATCTCGACCGTCATCAAATCGTAGCAGTGTTGGTCGCAATTCCTTTAGATATGTATTTAGAGCATCAATTGCTGGCTTGCCAACAGGAACAAGACGCTGCTTGTCGCCCTTTCCTGTCACCATTACAACTCCAAGCGTTTCTTTAAAATCATCTGGTTTAATTCCAGCAACCTCACTTGCTCTCATTCCTCCCGCATACATTAATTCAGCAAGAGAGCGGTCACGTTGCCACAACCTTCCAGAAGATGGATTTGCTGCTTCAATTAATTGTTTCATTTTTTTAGGAGATAGAACATCAGGTAATTTTTTCCAACGAGTTGGAGTTTCCAACAACCGAGCAGGATCAGATTCAATCTTATTGGATGCTTGTAAAAAACGAAAGAACATTCGGATAGTTGAAAGATGTCTTGCTACACTCGATGCTTGTAACCCACGCTCTTTGTGTAATTGACGAATGTGCGCTGCAAGATGTGCGGGAGTTACTTTGCCAGAGCACTTTACTCCGTCTGAGACCAAATCCTCACGGAGCAAATCAAGGTCATACCGATAGGCCTCGAGTGTTGCGGGCGATAGTCCCGCCTCAACACGAAGATAGCCAAAGAAATCACGTACCTGTTGGTCGAAGTTCGACAACGTGACCATTGATCGTCATATCCAAAGTTGCTTTGTTGGTTACACCGGACAGTTTTTGGTACATCGTGCAAGATGAATATGTTCCAAAACAAACGCTACATGCTTGGTCGAGCCGACCAAGGGTGAACCTACTTGAGCAGGCTGAGTGGCCATCCTCAATGAATGGGCAACACTTAAAAGTAGTAAGTAGTGGTTTTTGGTCAGCCATCACGCACCGAAACTATCGGCAAAAGAACTCTAGATGAGCCAGAAAAGGCCTTATGGCACTCTACGCCATGTTTCAAAGGTCAGGTCATAGCAGTTATTTGTATCGGATGGGCGGTCAACTGAATCGGAAAGTTGCCAACTTGATTCATCTATTTCAGGAAAATATGTGTCTCCATCAATGGTGGCGTGAATTCGCGTGATATGCAATTTTTTTGCAAGAGGCAGAACCGCCCTATAGATCTCACCGCCACCAATAATAAAAGTTCGAATATTTTTAGCGACCTTAATTCCCTCATCAATCGAACTTGCAACAGTAGCACCGATTGCTTCGTAATTTGTCTTTCTTGTGATGACGATGTTAAGACGATTGGGCAGCGGCCTTCCGATTGATTCCCACGTTCGCCTCCCCATAATAATTGCACCACCAGAAGTAATCTCTTTAAAGTGTTGTAGATCCGCTGGAAGGTGCCATGGCATATCACCATTTGCTCCAATAACATAATTATCAGTCATTGCTACGATGATTTCCATAATGTTAAACTGCTACCGGCGCTTTTATGTGTGGGTGTGGTTCGTACCCCGACAAAGCGATATCCTCATAAACAAAATCGAAGACGGACTTAATGTTTGGGTTGAGTGTTAGTGTTGGAAGTGCTTTGACATCTCTTGAAAGTTGTTCTTCTGCTTGTTCAAAATGATTAGAATATAAATGTGCATCACCAAAAGTATGGACAAAATCACCCAAGCCCAAACCGGTTGTCTGTGCAATCATCATTGTTAAAAGTGCGTACGATGCGATGTTGAAAGGAACACCAAGAAAAATATCAGCACTACGTTGGTATAGTTGGCAGGATAATTTGTTGTCTACAACGTAAAACTGAAACATAGTATGGCATGGCGGAAGAGCCATTTTGTCAATTTCACCAACATTCCAAGCACTTACAATATGCCTTCTTGAGTCGGGGTTGTTCTTAATCCCATCGATTAAGTTGGATATCTGATCGACAGTTTGACCGTTGTCTGTCTTCCAAGAACGCCACTGAGATCCATAAACAGGACCGAGTTCACCCTGTTCATCAGCCCATTCATCCCAAATCGAAACTCCGTTCTCTTTGAGGTAGGCAATATTAGTTTCACCACGCAAAAACCAAAGCAATTCATGGAAAATAGACCTAGTGTGGATTTTTTTGGTCGTTACGAGTGGAAATCCATCCTCCAAATCGAATCGCATTTGCCATCCAAATACAATTTGGGTACCGGTACCCGTGCGGTCCTCTTTGACCGCTCCATTTCGTAGGACATGTTCAAGTAATTCAAGGTATTGCTTCATTGTTATTAGTTACCGAAGATACCATACCAAAAGCAAATGATGGACAACATTCACCCACTACTTGAAATAAAGAACCTTAAAGTTACCTTCCCAAACAAAAAAGAGAACGTTCTCGCTGTTGATGGAGTTAACTGTTCGCTTGTTAGAGGTAAAACATTAGGAATTGTTGGAGAGAGCGGGTCTGGCAAATCAACGCTCGCAAGGGCGGTAATGCAATTGGTTCCCTCTTCTGGCGGAGAAATTTTGTTTGACGGCATTGATTTATCTCCGCTCAATAGAAAAGAACTTCGAGAAATACGAAAACGCATGCAGATGGTATTCCAAGATCCGGGCGGTTCTTTGAACGAGTATATGAGGGTTGGAAAAATTATTACTGAGCCACTTCTTGTTCATGGGATTGCTAGAGGCAAGGAACTTAAAAGCAGGGCTGAAGATTTGCTAATACAGGTTGGGCTCAAGAAGGAAGATGCAAATAGGTTCCCACACGAATTTTCTGGAGGGCAAAAACAAAGGATTGCAATTGCAAGAGCAATTTCTCTAGAGCCAGAACTACTTGTTTGTGACGAACCAACATCAGCGCTTGATGTGACTGTTCAAGCAAAAATCCTTAATCTACTATCCGAATTACGTGAACGTCTAGGATTAACAATTGTGTTTATTACTCACGATCTTGCCGTAGTAAACGAGTTTTGCGATGAAGTTCTTGTAATGTCGAAAGGGAAGATAGTCGAACGAGGATGCAAACAAGAAGTGATTCATAATCCAACCCACAAAATAACTAAAGAACTTATTGCATCAAGTTATGCTTGAAACTTTTTGGACTCTCCGTCAAGCATCTCGTAGGGGTGTTTTCCTAAAGTGCTTGCGTGAACGTTTTCCATCCATGTCTTTGCAACTGAAGAAATCTCATTTCCAACGTTCGCAGTTGGCTTAGCAAACGATGGCTGCCATTTTGTAAGTCCGGCCAAATCCTGCATAACAACAACCTGTCCGTGGCAACTTGTTCCTGCGCCGCAACCAATAACTGGAATTGAAGTCGCTTCAACAACTGCTTTTGAGACCTCCTCAGGTACTGCCTCAAGCAAAAGCATTGAGGCGCCAGCCTGTTCCATTGCTACCGAATCTTCGACAATGATTGTTGCTGCGTCTGCGCTTCGACCAGCAGTTGTGTATCCGCCGGTTTGTTTGGCTTGTTGAGGGCGTGAGCCAAGGTGTGCAACTGCAGCAATGCCTGCATCACAAATTGAAGCAAACCTCTCAACCATTTTCCCATCAACCTCTAACTTAACAGCATCCGCAGTTCCCTCAGTTAAAAAGCGACCGGCGTTTTTAATCGCTGAAGCCTCATCAACCTGATAACTCAGGAATGGCATATCACCCATCACAAACACATTAGGTGCTCCTCGTTTTACTGCAGCAGTAAGGGTAATTAGAAAATCAAGAGGGGCGTGAATGGTGCTGTCGTACCCAAGAATCATTTCAGCAGCAGTGTCGCCAACAAGCATGGTAGGTAAACCGGCTTCCGCCATCCACCTTGCTGTTGTTGCGTCATAACAAGTTAGCATCGCCCATTTGGAATTCGCTTTTGACCATTTGCGAAGTGTGCGAAGTGTTACCGGTGCATCCAAACAAGTTGGAAGATGAACAGGTTTTGTCTCAATTATTGGTTGTTTTTCCATAGGTGAATTCACAGTATAGGTTTAACTTGGTTAATTACCAACATATCTTTCAAAAATTGCTTTTGCTCTAAGAATATCATCAGTCCCATGAATAATAGATCTTCCGTCATGGAAACACAGCATTTTTATTGCACTGCCATCAGAAGCTCGTTCTTCGTTAAACTCGCCGCGAACCATGGTTTCAGTTTTCACAAATGACCCGTGTTCTTGTAGTTTTCGTTGAGCATTTTCCAAATCAAAGTCACCCCTGCTTGGGAGTAATACAGCCAATCTTCCGCACAAGGCAACTGGTTCAACGACACTTGATTGCATGAATTTAAAATCAAGTTGCTGGCAACAGACGCAATCGTCAAGTGGGTTACCAATCTCTGTTCGATTACTCTGGGAGTTCCACAGATCAAAAGTTAAAAGAGTTTTAGAAATGCGATTTTGGTTTCCCGTTATATATTTAAGAACATCCATACATTGGCAAGAAGCAGCAATTCCGATTGCGGGGGCAAGTACGCCGACGGTGTCACAAGTTTCTTGCGCGCCGCCCTCGGGTGGTTCATGGAACAAACATCGAAGGCATGGTGTTGAGTTTGGAATAATCGTCATAACGTTCCCGACGCCAGCAACAACGCCCGCGAACATAAACGGCGTTTCTGTTTGTACAGCGTAATCGTTTAGTAAATAACGACCATTGAAATTATCTAGTCCATCGACGATGACATCTACGCCATCGAGCAGGCGTAAAATGTTTTTTGCATTTAAATCTTCAACGTGTGCTGTGATTTTTATTTCACTGTTTACATTAGAAAGATGTTCTTTGGCAGCGATTGCCTTTGGCTGTTGTTCGTCTGCGTCACTTTCTGTGAACAACACCTGTCTTTGCAAATTTGTTGTTTCAACTATATCACGGTCAATCAAGATTAGATGTCCGACTCCAGCGCGAGCAAGCATAGAGGCAGACATGCAACCAAGTGCTCCAATTCCAACAATTGCAACTGTCGAATTTGAAATCGCAAGTTGCCCATCATCGCCGATGCCATCGACGAGTCGCTGTCGGTGGTATCGGTCAGAAATAGCCATTATTTGGGTTGTCCTAAAAAGAGGGTTAATTAGAACGCGAAGTGTGAGAACGCCTTATTGGCTTCAGCCATTCGGTGTGTTTGTTCACGAGTGTTGACTGCTTTGCCTTCGCCTTTAGATGCATCCCAAAGTTCTTTTGCAAGGCACTGTGCAAAGGGCTTTCCCTTTTCAGCACGGCAAGCAGTGATTATCCACCTAAACGTCAAACTTTGTCGCCGGCGAGCGTTGACAGGCATCGGAACTTGATAGTTTGCACCACCAACACGTTTTGAACGAACCTCAACATTAGGGCGAACGTTTTCAAGCGCTTTGTGGAAAACATCGATTGAAGTTTTCGGCGCATCTTCTTCGCTGCTTTTTTCTTTTTTGAGTCGTGTTTCAAGTCGGTCAAGCGCGTCATACATGACACGCTGAGCAACGGCTTTTTTGCCGTCTTTCATGAAACAGTTAACAAACTTAGCGAGAACCTTGTCGTTAAACTTTGGATCCGGTTTAAGTTGCTCTTCCGATTTTGTGATTCGTCCTGCCATTTTTTTCCTTTCAGCTCATCTGTCACGGAGTTGTGACTTTGTTCACCGCTGTATGAATTAGTTGGTCTCTAGATTCAAGTCGCGATTACTTGCTTGCACAGAATTGTGCGGTTACTTACCTTTTTTAGTTCCGTATTTGGAACGACCCTGTTTACGAGCGTCAACACCAAGAGTATCAAGTGCGCCTCGTACAACGTGGTAACGAACACCAGGAAGGTCACGCACACGACCACCGCGAACAAGTACTATGGAGTGCTCTTGAAGGTTGTGTCCCTCACCGCCGATGTATGCCGTTACTTCCTTACCGTTTGACAAACGAACCCGAGCAACCTTTCGAAGCGCGGAGTTCGGCTTCTTGGGAGTTACTGTACGAACTTGAAGACAGACGCCACGTTTTTGTGGGC
>CAZLCM010000017.1:0-13188 GCA_964558055.1 uncultured Isosphaeraceae bacterium
AGTCAAGGACAAGTCCGCCGCAATTAATCCGAGCGCCAACAGCATCGCGAGTTGCGCCCGGAAGGTCGTGTACTATCGATGTGTCCTGTTTAGTGAGCGCGTTCATCAATGTGCTTTTGCCAGTATTTGGAGCGCCTAATAGCACCACTTTTGGTGGATTGATGAGTCGATTTAATATGTCTGCACGGCGAAGATCTTCTCTTGTGGGAGCGGCTGTATTTTGTATTTTTGCTGGCTGGGCAAGTAATAGACCAGCAGCAAGTGGGCTTTGAGACACAGATAGAGTTTCTAGCATTTTTGCCTCTAACTCGTCACTTGCTTCTTTGTACCTAACGTGTTGAGTTTGTACCAAGCCGAGTTCAGCAAAACGCAACGCCAATTTTTTAAGAATTTGTACTCCTCCGTGAGGCATTAAGTAAGCGGTATCGTCGTCTACTTGAACTGCTACTGCCTCGTCAATGTCAGGGATAGTAACGAGATACAGTTTCCCTTTTTCCCACTTAGTTCTTGTTGTAAGGTTGCTTAGTTCTGATGAAGGGAGTTGGATTACTGCTATTGCTCCAATTGAATTTGGAGTTAGAAGTGCCCAAGTTGACTTAGACATCTTCTTCAGCCATAGCGAATCTAACTGAGACGGCGATCCCTTGCATTTGTAAATCTGGAACGATTTGTTCTATTAGGTCATCGTCTTCGAAAAGTATCTTGGCGTCGCCACCAGTTGCGATTATCTGAGGGTATGCACCATAGCGCATTGCGTACTGCTCACTAAGAAGTCGTACCATTCCTTGAATACCGTGGAAGACGCCGTGCAACATTGCTTGCGCAGTATTTTTCCCAAACGCCTCTTTGAGAGGCGCTTCAAATTCAACTTCTGGAAGGGCTGATGTTCCTGTATTCATGGCATGAAGTTGCATTCTTGCTCCGGGCGCAATAGCACCACCGTGAAAAGTTCCTTCGCCATCGACAAAGTCAACTGTTACACAAGTTCCAGCATCAATGACAATGCATGCTTGCTCACAGAGTTTCCAAGCGGCAGCAGCATTGAGTAGGCGATCAACGCCAGTGATTGTTTCAGGATCTAGGTGCTGACCAATTGCTGCTGGAACGTCCTTGCCAATTTGCCAGATTTGGCGTGAAGTTTGATCCGCGAGGGCTTCAGCTATCGCTTTTCCAGCGTCTTCATTGGAAGACGCCATAATAATTTGAGGGTTCTCACTATCCAGTTCCTTCCACAATTTGATGGCTTGTTCGACAAGATCGCTAGTATCGTTTGAAGCGTAGGATTGGTGGCAGGTAACGGTCTCGCCCGAGATAGTGGCAATTGAGGCGCGTGTATTTCCAACAGTAATTGCTAAGAATGGTTGATCTGTGCTCATCAAAGTATTGTAACGTTGGTATCCTGTTCGCTCATGGGTACCGCTACGATTATTGATGGACGTTCTTTGGCGACGGCAGTGAAGGATGAACTTTCGACTAGAGTCCGTGCATTGCATTCGAAAGGGACTTCGGTACGTCTTGATGCAGTGCTTGTTGGAGGAGATCAAGGCGCACATTTATATGCAAAGAATCAGGCAAAGGCCTGTAGCACGGTTGGTATTGAGTATGTGTTGCATGAACTGCCTGAGACAGCGAGCCAAAAGGATGTTGTGAAACTGATCTCTGGTTTGAATGTTAATCCCATCGTTACTGCAATCATGGTCCATTTGCCACTTCCTGCTCAAGTGGAAACAGATGCAATCCAGACAATGATTGCTGCAGAGAAAGATGTCGAAGGGGTAAACCCCGCTAACATTGGCAACATTGTTTTTGGAAGGCGAAGTTTGGTGCCTTGCACTGCACTCGCAGTGATGGAGATGATTGAATCAACAGGAGTAGAGATTCGAGGGAAACAGGCAGTTTGTGTTGGAGCGAGCACTATCGTTGGCAAGCCAGTAGCCGTGTTGTTAATGCAAGCAGAGGCAACTGTGATTTCTACTAATGAACATACTAAACATCAAGAAACCTTGACCAAAAACGCAGACATTCTCGTAACTGCCGCTGGTGTTCCAAACTTAGTTACCGCTGACATCGTAAAAGAAGGTGCCGTAGTGATTGATGTGGGAATCAATCGTATAGTGGGTGATGACGGGAAAAAACGAACTGTTGGCGATGTCGATTTTGAGGGCGTTAGTAAAGTTGCTAGTTACATATCGCCAGTGCCCGGTGGCGTTGGTCCGATGACCGTCGCCATGTTATTGCGCAATACTGTGCAGGCGTCTGAGTAAAAACAATCCCGCGGGTCGTTTAATGACGCGGGTCGTTTAATGAAATAGGCGGGTGGCGGCTTCGCGGTAGCGGGTGACTGTGCCGTCGACGATTTCTTGAGGAAGTTCAGGTCCGGGAGGAGTTTTATCCCACTCACCTGAAGAGACGATTGTTTCTAGCCAATTTCGGACATATTGTTTATCGAAACTGTCTTGTTCACGACCAACTTCGTACTCATCTGCTGGCCAGAATCTCGAACTATCAGGAGTTAAAACCTCGTCAATCAATAAAAGTTCATCTGTTGGGTTGCCATCTTCATCAAGTGCGTATCCGAACTCGAATTTTGTATCAGCAAGGATGATGCCACGCTCAAGAGCATAGTCGGCGGCTTTAGTATAAATTTCAAGGGCAACTCCTCGTAAGCGTTCCATAACATCGCGACCAGCGATTTCACAAGCAGTGTCGAAATCGATATTTTCATCGTGACCTTCAACTGCTTTCGTTGCCGGAGTGAAAATTGGTTCAGGTAACTTGCTAGAAAGTTGTAAACCCTCTGGAAGTGGAATTGAACATACCGTTCCGTTCTTTTGATATTCCTTCCATCCACTGCCTGCAAGGTATCCACGTACAACAAACTCAACAGGAATTACTTCACAAGCACGACCAAGCATCATTCGGCCTTCGCACTGGTCATACAAGGATGGATCAAGGTCTGGGACATCTTCTGGATTTGTAGAAATCAGATGGTCCTCAATAATTCCTAGGTTTCGAATAAAGTCGAACCACTTTGTGCTGATTCTGGTTAGTTCCTGTCCTTTTCCAGATACGGCGGTAGGCATAACAACATCAAATGCACTGATGCGATCGCTCGCTATGATAAGTACCATCCCCGAGTTTCCATCTTTGGGTGGGATTTGATAGATATCACGGACTTTTCCTTGGCGGCGGCCCGCAAATGGGAGGTGTGTCTCATATACGCTAGTTTCGGTTGTGTTCATGTTGGGATTGTAGCGAGTCAATGAAACACATGGTAACTTTGGCTGCGTACAATACAAAACTAAACTTATGCTTCGATTTACGACGTGCCAATCAAATCCAATCGCTGGTGAACTTATCAATGCACATCTTCTGTCGCGTGATAATCAAGTAATCCAAGGGACAATCACTATTGAGGATGGTCTAATTACTGCAAATGCAGTTGGGCATACCAGTTTCGCAATTTGCCTCCTCTACGATGCTGGCAAAGCAGGGCGACTTATGTTGCAAACGTCTGTATTGCCACCCCGCGAAAAACCGTACATGCTTTCACTTGAACTAGCAAGGCACCGTATAAAGTCATTCCTCGACCTTAGTGAGAATTGGAGTTTGTTTTATCTTTCTGATGACAACCCTGCGGTTCAGCGCTGGGAAGAATCTCGCATTATTTTTACTAAAGCGCTTGTGTCTGTAGACCATGAGCAAGCAGGAACACTTGCTAGGCGCGCTCTTGAACTGTCGGTCGATGCGTCAGAGAGATTGGCAATGGCTCACGCACAGTTGTTTCTCCATCACAGATACGCAAACAAACCCGCCTCGGTCTCAGCACTTGGCGTACAGGTAGACACTTCTCGCTTTGATGAACCGATTCGATCACTGTTAAACAAAAATTTTGGAATGGTGACAATTCCAATGGATTGGTCGAAGATCGAACCAACAGAAGGTAATTTTGAATGGGGAAATATCGACCGTTGGGTGAAATGGGCGAGAGACAACAATAAACATGTTGTTGCTGGTCCGTTGCTTGATTTCAGTACTGAAGGTGCCATTCCCGATTGGGTTGTTTCCCATGAACACGATTATCCCATCTTTAGAGATAAATGCTATGACCATATACAGAGAGTCATCCAAAGGTATGGGGGAGCGGTTTCTTTTTGGAATGTTTGTTCTGGAGTTAACATGAATAAACACGTTCGGCTTTCACTTGCGAATATGGTCGATCTCATACGAATGGCTCGCTTGAGCGTTAGGCAAGCAAGGAAAGACGCTCGTGTAATGATTGAACTTGTTGAACCGTTTTCTGAGTTCGTCTCAGTTGTTTCTGAGTCATGTAGTGCAAAAGTATTTTTAGCACGACTTTCTCAAGAGGGTGTTCGTCTTGATGCTCTTGGATTACAACTGCTTGTTGGCGGCCCGTCTGGAAGGGCAACTCGCGATTTGACGCTTTTTAGTTCTAAACTCGACGAATTTCTACATGCAGATATTCCGCTTATTATTTCCGCCCTGGGTGCTCCTTCTGTGATAATAAGCGAACGAAATGGTTGGTGGAAATCGCACTGGGACGAAGCGCGTCAAGAGCAGTGGGCGAGTTCTATGTTTGCGATTTGTTTAAGCAAGCCATTCGTGAATTCAGTGATATGGACAGATTTATACGACCACAAACAAATGACTCTACCAACAGCGGCATTCATTTCAAGAAAAGGAAAGCCAAGAGCAGTACTCAACAAGTTGCTGTCAATGCGTCGACGACTTCTGAAACCTCTGGGAGCATTGGAACTTCCGAAGAAGGGGTAACTAACTCCCGCATCCATCCAATAGGGATTGACTTTGTGTTTATTGTCTTAATCTTCTTTAGTGTTATTAATTTATTGGTTCTTACTCAGCCAGAAGAAAATTATTTACAAGTTGAGCCTTTTAGAGTTGATTTGCAAAAAGCAACAGCAGGAGAACTGGAGTTTTTGCCGGGGATTGGACCAAAAATGGCACAGCGTATCATCGAATATAGAAAGACACATAAGTTAAATACGCCTGATGATTTGGACGGAGTGTACGGTATAGGGAAGAAAAAAATAGAATACTTGAAATGGTTAGTCGCAACGGATGATGAAAAAAAATGACTCTTACATCTGTAAATTCAAGTATTGATGATGTAATCCCATTACTCGATGTAGAAGAAGTTACTACTGTCGGTCCGACTTGCGGGTCGTTTGCATGTTTTTTAACTGCAAAACTTGCTCAAACTAAGGGAATCTTATTTGTTACTGCACACCATGATGATGCTGATGAGGCAGTTGCGATGTTTAACGATATGGGCATTCCAGTGCAACATTTTCCTGCACTTGAATCCGAAGTTGCTAAAGAATTAGTTGCAACTAGGTTTTCTGTCTTGGAACAACTAACACATTCGGATTCCGCAAAAGTAGTCGTTGCAAGTATCCCTGCAGTTATGCAAATGACTCCTGCGCCAAAACATATCAAAGAAGTGGTGTTGCGGTTAGAAGTCGGAGAAAAATTTACACTCGGCGGTTTGCAACAATGGCTTGTTGATGCTGGATATGAACGTAGAGAAATAATCGAAGAGCCAGCGCAATTTGCTACTCGTGGTGGCATTCTTGATATTGCAACAGCAGCGGGGGAATTTGTTCGCCTAGATTTTTTTGGTGACACCATTGAGTCAATGAATGAAGTGGACCCTGTCTCGCTCGGATCGGATTTAGCGATTGATGAAATTGTAATTGCGTCAGCAAAAAATGTTGCTGTTACCAGCACAATAGTTGAGCACCTCCCATCGACTTGGGGAGTTATTCTTGACGGTGTAAGCGAGATAACACAACAAGCAAAGGGCTATATTGACCGTGTTGTTGACACAGCAGCTCTTGCACATATAGATGATATTCAGGCGGATATGGAAAATAATTTGTCTGGTGTAATAGCACTTTTTGCACCTCCGTCTTCTGGAGTTGATATTGAGTTGCCTGTTCAATCATTGCCTCTCTTCTCAACAGTTGTTCCGGAGGCCTTGGATGAATTAGTCCAACTTTCTAAGAGTAGGGACGTATTGATTACATGTAGGACAAGCGGCGAAGCGCAAAGAATGCAAGAGTTAATGCAAGATGGGCAACCGCTTTCAGATGCAATCCGGCTGCACGTTCTGGAACAATTTGTTCACAGGGGGTTTTTAATTGGTGACCATTTGGCGGTAGTTCCCTCACACGAAGTTTTCCATAGATATGAAGTGCGACGCGGAGTTCGTTCTAAACAGAAAACTATTAGACAAGCGATTGCACATTTTGGCGTCGATGACATTGTGGTTCACCGTGATTATGGGATTGCTAGATATCTTGGCTTGAAATTTTTAGAAGGAAAAGGAGAGGTCGAATATTTAACATTAGAGTTTGCTTCAGGTCGACTTTTGCATGTGCCTGCGACTCACGCAAATCTAGTGCAAAGGTACGTAGGTGCATTTAAAGGCAAGCCAGAGTTGTCCGCTCTTGGAGGTACGAGATGGGCAAATCAAAAAAACAAGGCAAAGGGCGCTGTTAAAGATTTAGCAAGTGAAATGATTCGCGTGCAAGCAGTGCGAGAGCATGCTCCGGGTATTGCTTTTCCTCAAGATACAGGGTGGATGCGAGAGTTTGAATCAAGTTTTCCTTGGGAAGAAACGGAAGATCAAGAAAATGCTATAGCAGCGATGAAGCATGACATGGAATCTCCAAGACCAATGGACAGGTTAGTTTGCGGAGATGTTGGATTTGGAAAAACTGAAATTGCAATTAGAGGTGCATTCAAAGCAGTTGAGTCAGGAAGGCAAGTTGCGATACTTGTTCCAACTACTGTCCTTGCAGTTCAACATGAAAGGACGTTTCGAAAGCGTCTTGCGGATTATCCATTTGTTGTTGAATCACTTACGAGATTTCACACTGCTTCAGAACAAAAAGAAATATTAGAACGTGCTAGCGATGGTAAAGTAGATATTCTTATTGGCACACACCGGATACTTAGCAAGGATGTTCACTTTAATCGCCTTGGTCTAGTTGTTATTGATGAAGAGCAGAGGTTTGGAGTTGAGCATAAGCAGCGACTGTTGGCGTTTCGTGCGGAAGCTGATGTTTTAACATTAACCGCAACTCCGATACCAAGAACATTACACATGGCACTCCTTGGGATTCGTGATATTAGTTCATTGCAAACTGCGCCTGTCGATCGAAGAGCGGTCGTAACTGAGATTAAAAGTTGGGATAAGGAATTAGTCCGGCAAGGAATTAGACGCGAACTTGCAAGAGAGGGTCAAGTTTTTTATGTGCATAATCGTGTCAACGATATAGAGAGCGTCGCAAGTGAAATCAGACAACTTGTTCCCGAAGCGAATGTCATAGTAGGGCACGGACAGATGCCACCAAAAGTGCTTGAAAAAGTGATGCTTGATTTTGTTCGTGGCGAGGCGGACATCCTTGTCTCTACTACCATAATTGAATCAGGTATAGACATTCCAAGTGCCAATACGATGTTCATTGACGATGCTGATCGTTTTGGCTTATCCGATTTGCATCAGCTCCGTGGCCGAGTCGGTCGTTATAAACACAGAGCGTACTGTACTCTTTTGCTTCCAAGAAAACGTTTCGTAAATAAGGTAGCACGAAAACGATTGCAAGCGATTGAGCAATTCTCGATGTTAGGCGCTGGCTTTCAGATAGCGTTGAAAGATTTAGAAATACGAGGTGCTGGAAATTTACTAGGTGCACAGCAGTCGGGGCATATTGCAGCAGTTGGGTATGAAATGTACTGCCAACTTCTAGAGCAAGCGGTATTAGATTTGAAATCTGGAAAGAAACCTCTAGCGGTTGAAGCGATGATTGATATTGGTGTGACAGGGAAGATTCCACTTCAATATATCTCTTCTGCAACAAGACGACTTACGATGTATAGACGGCTTGCTGAGTGTGCTGACTTAGACCAGTTATCAGGTGTAGTCGACGACCTTCGCAGCGGATATGGCGAATTGCCGAATTCAGTTTGTAAACTTGTACAGTATCATGAGTTACGAGCCGTAGCATCAGAAATGCATATTGGCTCGATGACGGCTGATAATAAAGATGTTGTTATTCGCACAAAGGACTCTTCTAAATTAAACAGCCGGATGGAAGGCACGAAGGGGACTTTGCGCCAAGTTGGGTCTCCCTCTAGTACTGGGTTCACGGTTATCTATTACAGGCCAATTGTGTGGGGGGATTTAGAGCAGGTCTTGCGACATTTGCATTCAAAACTGGTTCTGTCAAGTTCTTTGGATTGAACTACCGATATCTAAATCAGCAATGAATACAACTAATGATCAGAAGAGAAAAACTTTAAAACCAACCCACGAATCAATCACACATAAGTTCTCAGTGAACCAGCATGAGGGCTATCTAACTATTGGATTATTTGAGGACGGTCTTCCTGGTGAAATTTTTATCAAAATGAGCAAGGAGGGCTCTACTCTTTCGGGTTTGATTCAAGGATTTTGCAGAGCATTTTCCCTTGCAATTCAGTATGGCTTACCATTGAATGAAGCAACTGATCGATTTAGAAATATGCGGTTCGACCCTATGGGTGACACATCAAATCCAAAAATTCCTCAGGCGTCAAGTATTTTGGACTATGTCGCTCAATATCTTGACTCAGAATTCAAAGAACTCTTTCTCTCTTCTCGGGAGGCATCAGCCGCTTAAGGCCGTTGATCCCCAACCCAAGAATGAATTGCAAAGGGCTCGCCTATGGCGAGCCCTTTCTTTTGAATCTATAACTACCCGCGGGATTGTTTTTAGGTTAAGCGTCTGCAGTTTCTTCTGTGGTTGCGTCTGCTTCGGTTGTATTTTCTGATTCTGAGGGCTCAACTGCCTCTTTGGGTTCAGTTGTTTTTTCAACAATTATTAGATTACCTTCGTCATCAAATTCCATCTCTTCGCGATCTTCGAGAGGTCTGTCTGGATTAACAGTGATTTCGACATCTGCTTTAAGGTCGCTACCGAACTGGATTGTCACTGGATACTCACCAACCCGCCTAATAGCAGAGTGGAGCCGTACTGCACGTGTGCCGACAGCAAATCCATTTTCTTCAAGAGCATCTGCGATATCTCGCTGAGTGACGGAGCCGTAAAGGCCACCTTGGTCATTTGCGCTTCGAGAAAGGGTAAGTGTGATTCCTTCTAGTTTTTCGATGATAGATGCTTGTTCTGCACGATTTGCTTCGTACTCTTTCAAAGCAATTTCGCGTTTCTCAGCGAGTGCATCCATTTTTTCTTGTGTTGGGATTTCAGCAACGCCCATAGGAAGTAGGTAGTTGCGAGCGTAGCCCATTCGTACGCGTACGACATCGCCCACGATTCCAAGGTTTTCAACGGTTGAGGTTAGTAGCAATTCAATTCTTCTAGCGCTTGACATAGTGATGTCCTTTCAAGGAAAGTTAGGAGCCGCCGGCACTGGCCCCATCATTTGTTTAAGACGCTTGCCGGAGCGTCAATATCTATTAGGATTAAATCAGAATGGAATATCATCAGCAGGTGGTGCTGGTTGTTGTGTAGCGGTAGCCGCAGCAGGAGGATTGGAGGTTTGATTGCCTTTAGAATCTATAAACTGGAAATTTTCAATGACAACTTTTAACTTGGAACGATTTCCGCCATCTTTGTCTTGCCATTGGTCTAGTTTAAGTCGACCCTCAACGAAAACGGGTTTTCCCTTTGAGAGGTATTGTGACATCACCTCAGCAGTTCGACCCCATGCTTCGCAGTCAACAAATGTAACCTCTTCGCGCATATTGCCTTCGCGGTCTTTAAACTTGCGATTCATAGCAATGCCGATCTGTGCAACGGATTGGTTGCTTGGTGTTTGTTTGAGTTCGGGGTCTCGAGTGAGATTGCCCATGATTAGTACTTTGTTATATGAAGGCATAATATTTTCTCCGATTCGTAATTCTACCAGAAGAGTTAGCGAAAACGTAGGAAGTAGCGTTTTTTCGTTACGCTTCTGATACTTCTTCAGTTACCTCTTGAGTGGTTTCTTCAGATTTTGGTGCTTCAAGTGCTTCTTCGGACAATTCTTCACTAGGGGATTCATCCTCTTGGGTACTATTTGTGTCAACAGCACTCTCCTTGCGCGCAATGGTGCTTGCTGACGAAGAGCCCGTTTCGGTTTTTTTCTCGCCACGTAGTTTGATTTCATCTGCTAGGGCTTCTGCGCCTTCGTTTGATTCGATGATTTCAGTTGGAATGTGATCTGCTCGAGTAACCATCATCCTAAGGATTTCTTCTGATTGATTGCACCTTCGTTCAAGGTCACTAATCATTGCAGTTGGGGCGTTGAAGTACACTAAGAAGTACACTCCGCGCTTGTTTCCATCAATTTCGTATGCAAGACGCCTGTCATCCCATTTGCTGAAGTTGATAATTGAAACATCACACATCTCAAGAATTTCTTTAAGGTGGTCAATCGCTGCTTGCAAATTAGCAGTTGCTGATTGAGGGAAGAGGAACATGCCCTCATATAATCCAGTTCGTTCGTTGCTCATAATGTTAATTCCTACTTTCTGATTTTCCTGTCTCGTTACATTTGTTCATGGCTTCATCGATGCCGCATTCAATCCATGTGAGTGCTGCATCTGCTGCGCCTTTAATGGCGGGATTTACCTGTTCTTGTTGTTCAGTAGTAAACCGCCCAAGTACATAATCTGCTTGTGGGATGAGTTCTGGCTCATCGATTCCTATGCGAAGACGTGACCAATTCAAGCCATCAAAGTGATTTGCAATATCTGCTAAACCATTGTGACCACCGTCCGACCCATTAGAACGAAGACGGTAAGTTCCACATGGGAGATGAATGTCATCGACAATAACCAAAAGGTCTTTTTCTGGGTCTGCCTTGTAAAAAGTCATCGCTTGTTTGATCGGTGAGCCGCTGCGATTCATGAAGGTTTGTGGTTTCATGAGCAGAGTTTTTTCACCGTTACATCTTGTTTCAATGATGACACCGTCAAACTTGGAAGTCGCTGATTGCCCCGCAGCAATTTTGTCTGCGAGGATATTGACAACTTCAAATCCGACATTATGTCGAGTGGAGTTGTACTTTGAACCAGGATTTCCAAGACCAACGATGAGTTTCATGTTTACTCGCTATCGCCTTCTTCAGGTGCATCTTCAGCAGGTGCTTCACTTATCACTTCAGGTGTTGTTTCTTCACCATCAGCGTCTTCATCACCTGTGTCCACATCTTCAATTTCCTCTTGGACAATTGTTACGTGTGCGATGTGACGTTCAGGGTCTAAGATTGCCCTTACGCCTTCTGGAAGTTCTAGATCTCCAATTGTGAAGACGCTCTCAACTGTTGAAAGGTCAACTTTGATTGATTCAGGGATATCCTTCACCATACATTCAATTTCAATTTGTGGTCTTGGAACTTCAAGGACTGCGCCCGTTTCAGAAGACGAAGTGGGTTGCCCAGTGATTTCAAGTGTCATCGTAATGGTTACTACTTGTTCAAGATTAACACGAGCAAAATCAACGTGGATTAAATTATCACCAAGGAAACCAAACTGAAGATCCTTAACTAGTACAGTTGCTGGGCTGCCATCGCCGTTGTCAAGTTCCATAACGTGGCTGCCGCCGTGAAGATGGGTCAAGATTTCTTTTTCGTCAACGCTCACAGAGATAGGGTCGGTGCCTTTGCTATAAACTGTTGCGGGCATTCGTCCGCTTTTGCGGAGTCGCCTTGCGTATCTTGTGCCGAGTTTGTCTCGGAGTTCTACTTTTACTATTGGTGTATCGTGTGCCATTTTCTTTCCTATCGCTGAATTTATTTCTTCGGTCCCTCTCCACGATTGAAGAGTGATGAGATTGACATGTGATGGTGAATTCTATGCACGGCTTCTCCAAGAAAACGTGCAACGCTTAAAACGTGTAATTTCTCTCCAAGGCCATCAAGCCGGCCATCTGGTGCGATTGTGTCAGTGATTATGACTTCGCTTATTGGAGATGAGTTAATTCTTTCTATTGCAGGGCCAACGCAAACGGCGTGCGTTGCTGCTGCAATAATTTTGTTTGCCCCTTGCTCTTTGACGAGTTTTGCTGCTTCGCAAATAGTTCCAGCAGTTGAAATCATATCGTCGACCATGAGGACGTTTTTGCCTTCAACTTCACCGATGAGGCGCTTGGAAACTACTTCGCTTCCAGAATCGCGACGTTTGTCGATAATTGCAAGTTTGGCATCGAGCAAGCCAGCGTACATGTTTGCAACTTTTACGTTGCCAACGTCAGGTGAAACGATGACCATGTCATCTCCCTGCATATCTGATCTTGTTGCAAAGTAATCACAGAAAACCTTAGTTGCTGTGAGGTGATCTACTGGAATATCAAAGAACCCCTGAATTTGTGCTGCGTGTAAATCCATGCAAAGGACACGGTTTGCGCCTGCTGCGGTAATTATGTTTGCAACGAGTTTTGCAGTAATTGGAACTCGACCCTCGTCTTTTCGGTCTTGTCTTGCATAACCGAAGTAGGGGATAACAGCAGTAATTCGTCCAGCGGAAGCTCTTCGTAGAGTATCAACCCAGATGAGCAATTCCATCAAGTTGTCATTTACTGGCATCGAGGTTGACTGAACTACAAAGCAATCACGCCCACGAATATCTTCCTCAATTTTTACAATGATTTCATTGTCAGGAAACTTTTCAACGGTTGCTGAAGCAATGGGCATCTCGAGGTGGCTGCACATCTCTGTTGCAAGGTGTTCGCCGCCAGTTGCAGCAAATATTTACATACTCTTGTGGTCGTCGAGACTCATGCTGATGGCTCCATTTCTTTATTTATTCTTGCGTTCAAGATTAATTCAACTTCTTGTAGTTGTTCGGGAGTGTTAATAGAAAGGATGTCTTCTGGTGCGACTGCATTTATTACTTCTACTTCTTCTCCGGCTTCTTTAAGCATTCGTGGGATTTCGGTTAGATAGTATTCGTTTGTTAATGGGTTTGGTTCAAGTTCATCTAAACATCCCCAGAGTTTTACTGAATCGAATACAGCATAACTTGGATAAACTTCATGGATTTCTAATTGTTCTTTGGTTGCATTTTTGTGTTCGATAATTGCTTCGAATTTATTATTGGTATCCCTTACTATTCTTCCATAGCCGGTAGGGTCTGGGATGACGCTAGTTGCTAATGTT
>CAZLCM010000018.1:0-13176 GCA_964558055.1 uncultured Isosphaeraceae bacterium
CTAGTGAATACAAGGCGGTGGCAAAAGCAAGAGTACAAATTCCACCAAAGAGAGCGGCGAGCACCATGCTCACGTTCAATGATTTTCCATAGATTGAAAGAGTTGGTGGACGCACTAGTGGAATGATAAAAATGATTTGTGTTCCAACGATCACCGCAGAAGTAACAAGCGCAAACTCCCAAGGTAATTTGACGGTTGTTCCACTAAACCACTGTTCTAACGCAACAATAACGAGAATAAATGCAACGTTGAATACATACGCCCCTAAGATTATCAACAATCGCCGTGAACCCTTCATATAAGCACATTAGCAGAAGTTACAATCCACGTATGCAATTCCACGCTCTCCAACATGATGTTGTTTTAGATGATTACAAAGCAACTCGTGACAATATTGAAAAACAAATTGAACAAACTTCCAAGGAACAAAACGACTTCTTTGTTTTACAAGAAATGACTGATACCGGATGGTCAATGAATCTTGACAAAATTACTGGGATTGGAACCGTGGAGTGGGCATGCGAACTCGCTTCTCAATTTGATGTTTGGATACAAGTTGGATGGGCTAACTGCGTTGAAGGTCGCGGGAAAAACTGTGTTTCGATTTGCTCACCTGAAGGGAAAAACATTGCAACCTACACCAAAGTATTCACCTGTAATCCTCTCAAGGAGAGCGCATATTACGACAATGGAAATGAACTAATTATTGTTGACATTGGCGGGTGCAAAATTTGTCCAATGATTTGTTACGACGTAAGGTTCCCAGAACTTTGGAGACCTGCTGGGGTTGAGGGCGTTGATGTCTTCACCGTTTCATCAAGTTGGCCGCTTCCGAGAATCGAACACTGGCGATCTCTTCTTATAGGTCGCGCTTTAGAAAATCAAGCGTTCGTAGTTGCAAGCAATCGAGTTGGCAAAGACGCACTTGCAATATGGGGTGGGCTCTCCATGTCAGTTTCACCACTTGGAGAAGTCCTTGGCGAAGCTAATACAACTGAAGAAGCGACTATAAGCACTACAATCGACCCTCTCATAGCTCGAAAGTGGAGGAAGGACTTTCCCGTCATGGATGACGTACAAAAAGATTTACTGGGAAACATCAATGTTCGGCACATCACGGCTTGATACATGTGGACCTGTCGGGTACGCTTCCATTCCAATTACGGCGAAATAGCTCAGTTGGTAGAGCACTGCACTGAAAATGCAGGTGTCCCCGGTTCAAGTCCGGGTTTCGCCATTAAACTACCCCGCGGGTCGTTTCCTACTCACAGCCCAAAAAACAATCCCGCGGGTCGTTTCTTGCTTTATCCGGCTTCGCGGAGGCGGTCTATTCTCATCTTGTGCAACAATCGTTTCATCGTATCATTTGTAGCGTTCATTCCACCAAGTGGATAATGCTCTGATAATGCCGTAGCAAGTCGACCTTCCGTAGTCATCATAAAATACGATGGTCTGTCGAGAACTCTCGTTGCAAATTTCAATGCTCGCTGCAAGTGCTTTTGCGTTGTTGCTAAAACAAGGGTCTCGCCCTCAAGGTTCATCGGCAAACTACGAAATTGCCATGCTTGTCTTGTAGATACTAATTTTTTAGCGTCCGACCTTGGCACAAACGTCAATGGGTCTATTGTTGGCGCATTGCATGCGTATTGGTAAGACCACGCTTCTTCAATTGCTTCCAAAGAAACGTTGCAAAGTGACTCTGCTATTTCACCAAAAGGCCTCGCCGTTTTTCGTTGTTTTTCCAAAATAGAACGAACATCGTGTTCACTTAGCAATCCCTGCTCGACAAGAACCTCTCCAAGGAGAAGGGTTCTACTATTCTTCCATGCGTTTATATGCTCCATGAAGCACACATCGACTCTCGCTAGTGCTAACTACACAACTGTTTATGCAAGAATACTCTGATGGCGTCAAGCAATACCGTCTGTGCCGTCTACCATTGTTATAGGGCTCAAAGTGAGACAGTACATTCGTGCCCAACGAGGTTTTCAGGGTTTAAACCAAGCAATTCGTCTTTTACAAAGATTCCATCTTTACGTATGACTTCACCATCAAAAGTGATTGTTCCACCACCATATTCTGGTCTTTGAATCAAGACAAGGTCCCAGTGAACCTCTGATTTATTACCATTGCAGGCATCGTCGTATGCATTACCGGGAGTAAAGTGCAACGAACCAGCAATCTTCTCGTCAAACAAAATATCTTTCATCGCTTCTTTTATATATGGGTTGAACCCAATAGCAAACTCCCCAACAAACCGAGCACCATCATCGGAGTTAAATATGTCCTCAAGGTGCTCACCGCCTTGATCAGCAGAACACCCAACGATTTTCCCATCGCTAAACTCAAGCCGAATATTACTAAACGAATGTCCACGATAAATAGATGGTGTGTTGTAATGGATTACACCATTCACAGAATTCTTAACAGGAGCAGTAAATACCTCTCCATCAGGGATGTTCAATTTACCGCAACATGGAATTGCAGGAATATCTTTGATAGAAAAGGTTAAGTCCGTATCTCCAGGACCCTGAATATGCACCTTGTCAGTTACATTCATTACTTCAACTAACTTATCTGCAGCATCTGCCATCAAACTGTAGTCAAGGGTGCAAACATCAAAGTAAAAATCTTCAAATGCCTCAGTATTCATATCAGCAAGTTGCGCCATGCCCGGCGTTGGCCAACGAAGAACACACCAACGAGTATTGTTAAGACGTTCTTTAAGATGCACAGGTGTTCCATAAATCTTTCCCCAAGATTGCATTCTCTTAGCATCAAGACCACTGAGTTCACTTACGTTGTGAGAGGCGCGCATTCCCAAGTATGCATCCATTCGTTTCATACGCTCTAAATCGTATTCCGACCATACTTCATACTGTTCATCAGTGGACTCATCGTGAAGTGCCCGCATGATTTGTCCGTCGCGAATTGCTACGTGTGGTATTCCACCAACTTCCTTAGCTGCCTTTACAAGTTCGATTACCATTTCTCGTGGCATATCAAAGGCCTCGATCAAAATGTTTTCTCCTTCCTGTAAACAGGTTGAGTAATTGATGAGGAGGTCTGCTAGTTTGATGTATCTGGGATCGCTCATTTCAAATTTCCTTTCAGGTAAAAGAGCAATGCATGATACCAAGGTCTTAGTTCAAAGAGAAGATATCCTCTGCTAATTCAATGACTTCTTCAGGCAAATCGCAATTCTCTCTCACCCACAATTTTCCTTGGTATTCACCATGCATTGGTGCGAGCCAAAACCACCCTGCTATCTTTGATTCAAGCATTTGGTTTTCTTGCCAAAATCCATCATCTCCTCTGCCGTGAGCAACCCTTGATCCTTTTGATGGCCGTTCATCCCATCTTTCAACGTGTGACCCAAGCAATGCGTTGTTAACGTCATTTACTCCATCAATGTGTTGAGTACAAACTAGAATAAGGTTCGCCTCTTTGGGCATGAACTGTTTTTGAGCTCGCTGTAATAGACGCAAAACCCTAGGAGAGTCATCTACAAATCCGCTTTGTAACCCAATCACAAGTGACACCCTTTTTTCATTATTTGGTGCCATAATTTTTACACCACCAATCTCATTCCCTTCATCGTCGCGGACAACGTGTTCATCACCTAGCCTTGCTGTCTCTATAAAAGAAGCAGCATTTGTCACGTATGTTTGCATCAAGTCATCATCGAGTTTTTCATTCCATCTAACTTTTACTATCCATGGTTTTTGAATACATTCAAGAACTCGTAAACGAGATGAAATTTTTAACCGTTTGTGACTTGGTCTACTACTAGCGAGGCGTTTTACGTGTACATACAACTTCACCACATCTCTTTTGATCAACAAATCACAGGTTTTTCCAGATGGCGTTGGCACCTCTACTTCGATTGAACACCCTTGCTTTCTAGCGTGGAGTGCAACCAGTGCTTCAGCAAATGAGTCCAAAAAACCTCTTCGTTTTTTTCTTGTTTGCAGTCGATGGTATAACTTGTCAAGTTCTTGATCTCCCTGCCAAGAACGAATCATTCCAACAATCGCTGGGTTCAAATCGTGTGCAAATTTATCAAGCCCTAAATCACTCGGTGTCAAAATACTCTCCTGCTCTTTGCATGAGAACAGTTTAACTATCTAACCGGTGTGGCGGTAGGTGACAGCAAGCACCATTTTCTTCCGGCTTGGACCAAATCTCTTCAATCACTTCAGAAGAAGGGAGACCACCTATCAACACATCTCGCTCTATAGAAAGCACCTGTTCAATTTGGTTTTTGCCAATTAAAACAGTGTAAATAGAACGGTCTTCCTCCCAAGAGCGTTCAATAACTTTTGTACGTTTCTCTAAAAAATCAATCGCCTTACTTGATTTGCTCGGAAGCGAAAGAGTGACTTCCTTTAAAGAACCAACAACAGCAGAGCGTACTTCCAAAGCAAGTTCTTCAATTCCTTCTTTGGTAATAGACGAGATTTGTATTGCTTCGGGGCATCGAGAAACCCAAATCAATTTGTCGGAAGGGTCTTCAAGTTGATCGATTTTGTTAAGAATTAAAAGTCGAGGTTGATGTTCTGCTCCAATATCTTTTAACGTTTTTTCAACGGTTTCAAGTTGAGACATAGCATTTTGGTCGGAAGCATCAAGCACAATCAACAATAGTTGGCAGTGAATCGTCTCTTCGAGGGTTGAACGAAAACTAGCAACTAGATGGTGTGGGAGCCGTCTTATAAACCCAACAGTGTCGGATAACATAACACCCGTCCCACCACCAAGTTCCCATCTTTCAATTCTTGTAGACAAAGTTGCAAAGAGTTGATCGTGTGCCCAAGCACCACCTGAAGTTAAAGCATTGAAAAGAGTTGACTTTCCAGCATTTGTATAACCAACCAAACCAACAGTAAAGTAATCGTTGTTTCGTTTTTCTACTTCTCGTACAGAACGCTGTTGTATCTCTTCGAGTTCACGACGCAACTGTTTCAATCGTCTTTGAACAAGTCGCCTATCAATTTCAATTTGTTGCTCACCGGGTCCCCGTGTTCCAATACCTACTGGAGCCCCACCAGTAACTTGGCCAAGGTGATCCCACATTGCACGAAGACGAGGATATGTATATTCAAGTTGTGCAATTTCAACTTGCAATTTCGCTTCTGCGGTTGAGGCGCGGCTCGAGAAAATATCGAGAATCAATTCGCTACGATCAATAATTTTGCGTTCTAATACCTCCTCAAGATTTCTAATCTGGGAAGGTGACATATCGTGATCGAAAATAATAATCGTTGCATCAACTGAATCAGCAAGGGCTTTTAGTTCACCGACTTTACCTTTACCAATAAACGTTTTTCCGTGTGGCAGACGACGTTTTTGAGTTATATGGCCAACTACTACTCCGCCCGCTGATTCTGTCAACGCAGAAAGTTCAGAGAATCGGTCATCAATTGAAATATGCTCCCCGCGCAGTGTCAGTGCTACTAAAACAGCGCGCTCAGCAACTACATTTAAATCTTCTCGTTGTTCTATTGCCATACTACTCGCGGTTCTCTTTCTCTCGTGGTATTGTAGTATGCAGAAAGAACTATTAATACACATTCATTTAAACTATTACACGTGGGGAAATAGGAATTTCGCGCATGTCACAAAAATCACGACTAATGCCAGTTATGCTAGTTTTATTAACCACGTTAGCGATTGTGCAAGTCACAATAGCAATCACAAATGCGTCACCAAGTTACGAATGGTTCGACCCTCTAATTGATGTACGAGGCGTATTGGTTGACAGGCATTTAAATCTTCCGGATGAAGAAAACATGCAGAAAGCCGCTCTTGAAGGGATGATTGAATCGCTTGATGACCCTTACGCTCTATTCGTGCCAGATGAAAAAGAAGAAGCGTTTATCAAAGACCTTGAAGGTGATTACGCAGGCATCGGAGCGGAAGTCCGAATGATTGACGGTGAACTTGTCATTATTACTCCAATGGACGATTCACCAGCACTAAATGCCGGAGTAAGGGCAGGCGACGTTGTAGAGTTGATTGATGGTGAACCCGCAAACGATTCGACTATCGAAAAGTTAATCGAGCGACTCACTGGACCTGTTGGAACTACTGTTGATGTTTTTGTTCGACACAAAGATGAAACAAAAGAACTAATCACAATTACGCGCGGACATATTCAATCCAAAAGTGTTTTTGGTTTAATACGTAGAAACCATGAATGGACTTGGTTCCTAGATGATGATAAGGGCATTGCCTACATTCGCATAAGACAGTTTAATGATACAACTCCAGTAGAATTAATTGAGGCACTACAAGAAGCCGAACAAAAAGGAAAGGTTAAAGGTCTTGTTATCGATCTAAGAGACAACCCCGGCGGGTCACTTTCTGCTGCGATTGCTATTTCAAATATGTTCCTTGATTCTGGAACTATCGTAACTGTAACTGGGCGTGCTGAACCGCAACGGTCTTGGGATGCAAAGCCAGAGCACGTTTTAAGCGGTGTTCCAATTCTAGTTCTTGTGAATAGCAACTCTGCCTCGGCTTCTGAAATTGTCGCAGGAAGTTTACAAGCAAACGATCGAGTTGCTGTTCTTGGAATGCGTACTTTTGGTAAGGGCTCCGTGCAAGAAGTTCTTGAGTTAACTTCGGGTGGAATGCTGAAATTTACAACCGCTCGTTATGATCTTGCCAATGGGCGAACTATAGATAAGAAACTATCAGAAGATAGTGGACTTTGGGGTGTCGACCCAAATGAAGGTCTTGTAATTCTTGAAACACGCAAAGAAGCTAGCGAACGAGTTAAAAGCCGCGAGCCATACACTGTAATTACCGATGATGAGCCGGAATCATTTATTTGTGGTGACCTTGATTGGATTGAATCTGAATTGAACGACCATCAACTAGCCCAAGGTTTGATTGCAATTAGAGATAAAATCGAAAAGAATATCTGGCCAACACTTTCAGATGAAAAACCAGTAGTTGCAGGTATCAGCGAAGCAGTTAACGAACTAGCAAAAGAACGTATCGACATTCTCAAAGAACTCATCAATGTAGACAACCAACTTGTCGAACTACAAACTGAGTTAGATAAGGAAAATGAATCTTTAATTCCTGCAGACACAAACTTAGAAAATGCTGTTGTTACAATCGCTGATAAAGATGGAAACATTGTTGGCTCTTGGCGAATCGAAGGCGGAAGCGTTGAATCAGCACTTGACTCATTGCGTCTTGAGTCCATAACTGATAATGAAACTTCTGATTAACTGGCATAACATTATTGGGGGGAATCAAGTCAATGACATTAATTTTAGGTATTGAATCAAGTTGCGATGAAACAGCAGCGTCAGTTGTTAAAAATGGACGCGTTGTGTTATCCAATGTTGTAGCATCACAAGATGATTTACATATCGAATATGGAGGAGTAGTTCCAGAAATAGCAAGTCGTGCACATTTAGAAAGGATTCTTCCTGTTGTTTCGCAAGCTATTAAAGATGCAAGAATAGATCTCCAAGACATAGATGCAATCGCTGTTGGGAATAGGCCGGGATTAATTGGCTCGCTTCTAGTTGGAGTATCGGCTGCTAAGGCATTAGCGTGGACTTTAAACAAGCCACTTATCACAGTTGACCATGTCGTTGCTCATCTATTTGCACCATATCTAAGCGGAGAAGAAGTTACCTATCCAGCACTTGGTATTGTTGTATCTGGAGGGCACACTTCCCTCTTACTATTACAAAATGCAAATAGCGCAGAGTGTTTAGGAAAAACTATTGATGATGCCGCAGGTGAGGCCTTTGATAAAGCCGCCTCAATCCTTGGCTTAGGTTGGCCCGGCGGAGCAAGAATTGATAAGGCAGCAGCAAAGGGAACGCCTTGTTATAAATTACCAGTACCTAAAACTAGAGGAGAACGTCCTGACTTTTCCTTCAGCGGGCTAAAGACAGCCCTCCTCTACGGAGTTCGCGGTAACCCAAGTAGAGAAGAAGGCAAAATTGTTTTTCCAAAAGACATCTCCAATTTAACCGAGCAAGAAACTTATGATTGGGCAGCATCATTTCAACAAGCAGCAGTTAGTGCAATTCTGTATGGATTAGAGCACGCACTTGAAGACAATGATGTAAGATGTATTGTTGCAGGCGGAGGCGTTCTTGCTAACTCTCTTCTGCGAAAAGAACTTGAAGAAACTGCTGCAAGTTTAAACATCCCAATCCACCTTCCTGATTACAAGTTTTGCGTTGACAACGCAGCAATGATTGCAGGGCTCGGATACCACCTGTTTGAGATTGGTCACCGTGACCAACTAGATATAACCGCCTCACCAAAAGGCATTGCCTCATAGTATTTTTTATGAAAACACACAAAAACAAAAAATCGAGTCGACACAACTCGCTTCTACCTCCTCTTAGTGCCTTTGAACCAACAGGTCACAAAATAATCGAAGGAAACCACCCCGCTTTTCTAGATGAAGAATCCTTGTTGAAAGAAGTAACACTAGATTTTGGGAGAGCGAGTGGTCCAGGAGGTCAGCACAGAAACAGGAAGGCAACCGCTTGTTGTGCCACACACGTACCAACAGGTATTAGTGGTGAAGCAACAGAGCGTAGAAGGCAAAGCGAAAACCGGAAAATGGCAATCAGCCGACTACGTAGAATACTCGCTGTCCAACTGAGAAGAAAAATAGATTTGGACTCATATAAAAACTCTCAACTTTGGGAAAATAGACGCACAGAAACTCAACTAGCAATTAACCCAAAACATCGTGATTATCCAAACATCCTTGCTGAGGCCTTAGATATTATTTTCGCATTTGATTTTGATATGAACGAAGCAGCAAATAAATTAAAGATATCGGCAACTCAGTTATTAAAAATAGTAGCCCATGAAAATTCAGCATTGACTTGGCTTAATTCAGAGCGAACTGAACGAGGTCTTTCGAAGTTAAAAACATGAAAACATTCAAATCCACAATCGACGCTCGCATAGATGCAGTTCTTGACGAGATTGTAGAGATAAGGCACGACCTACACGCGCATCCGGAACTTGGTTACGAAGAAGTTCGGACTAGCAAGGTAATCCAAGATTTTCTTAGAACTGAAAACATCCAATATAACTCTGGGCTTGCAAAGGGAACAGGTGTTCTTGCGCATATTGAAGGCGATGCCCCTAGCGCAGTCGGATTACGTGCTGATATCGATGCACTACCAATAAAAGAAGAAAACACTTTTGATTGGAAATCAGTTCACGAAGGTTGTATGCACGCCTGTGGGCATGATGGGCACACATCAATTTTACTTGGCACTGCGAAAGTGTTATCACAAATTGCCAAAGAACAACCTCTCCCTAATCCAGTTTCGTTTTTGTTCCAACCTGCTGAAGAAGGAGGAGGAGGAGGAAAACAGATGGTCCTCGACGGTTGCCTTGACGGCTCACTTCTTGGCCCAAAAATTGGAATGATGTTTGGGTTGCACGGTTGGCCACAACTACAACTAAATCATGTTGCTACAAAAACTGGTCCAATGCTCGCAGCAGACATCGGTGTCTCCGTAACAATACATGGCAAGGGTGGCCACGCCGCATTCCCATACCTCTGTAAAGATCCAATCGTATGCGCTGCAAATGTGGTTTCATCATTACAACAACTTGCTTCTAGAAACACAGATCCACTTGATGCGCTTGTCGTTTCGATTACTCAGATTCATGGTGGTACAACACACAACATAATTCCAGAAGAAGTCAAACTTGTTGGCACAATGCGATATTTAGAGGAATCAACAGGAACGCTCGCAAAACAACGATTCCAAGAAATCGTTGAGGGCGTAGCCAAAGCACATGGGTGTAGAGCAACTATCAATTTACAAGATGGTTACCCTGTTACTCGTAATGACAAAAATGCTGTAGACAATTTCCTTGAGATTTCACGAACAACAATTCCAAAAGAACGAGTAGTCCCATTTGAGAACCCTGTAATGGGAGGTGAAGATTTTTCATACTACTGCCAAGAAGTTCCTTCATGTTTCTTCGCGCTTGGATTACTTCCAGAGGGACAAAAAGAAATGCCGGCGTTACATCAACCGAGATTTGACTTCAACGATGACGCCATTAGAACTGGTATAAAAATGTTTTGTGCCCTCGCTCTGCAAACATCATTAACTTGATGCTTGCGAAACATGAAAATCAATCATCACATCATAGTGAATAAAGTCAATTGTTAAAAACAATTTAACAAGTTCGGGATCAAATTGAGATCCAGAACACGCAGTAATTTCATCAAGAACTTCTTTACGGTCTAACTTTTTACGGTATGCCCTTGAGGAACACATTGCATCGAATGCATCTGCAATCCCAAGTATTCTCCCAAACAGTGGCGTCTCTTCCCCGCGCGTTCCATCGGGATACCCCTTCCCATCCCAACGTTCATGATGTGACCGAACTCCCGGCAAAACTGGTTTTAATTGTGAGACCTCTTTTAAAATGTTTTCCCCAATAACAGGATGTGCTCGAATCAAATCAAATTCCTCATCAGACAACTTTCCTGGTTTGCAAAGAATGGATTCAGCAATGCCAATTTTTCCAACATCGTGCACTAAACCGCAGATGTGAATTTGTTCAATAATTGTTTCATCGAGTCCTACTTTTGCTGCAAGTTCTTTAGAAAGCCAAGCAACTCGTTCAGAATGACCACATGTATACGTATCTTTGGCATCAAGCGCAGAAACAAGTGCAGAAACTGTTCCAAGAAGAAAACTATGTCTCTCTTGCGCATGCCGTAATTCAATATCTAATCGTTTAAGGTTAGAAATTGCAAGCATGGCGATTTCTGCTAATGCTCTGCAAAATTCAATATCTTCATCAGAAGATTTGCCAAAATCTAGACCATCTCGATTATCAAGGTAAATGCAGCCAACCACGGTACTTCCAAGTTTAATCGGAACACATACTGCTTCATCGATGTTGTTGTGCATAATACTTTGGGCTTCTTCATCGATGAGTTGTTCCTTGATATACCGAACTGGTTCTCCCTCAAGTGCAGCATCTAACAGGGATCTGCTTAAATTAAGATTCCCTTGAAGAGCTATTTTGCCAAGAGCAGCAAGCACTTCAACTCTGCCCCCGCTTGCTGGTCGAATGATTGCGATATTGCTAAACATTGTTCCTGTTTGTGCTGCAGTTGCGAGTATTTCTGCGACTGCTTGCACACTTGTCACCGCATGTATCGATTGGCTACAGTTAAGCAAAGCAGTCAACCTCTCTTGAGCAAAAGTAACTCCCTCGTCTTTTTGGTCGATTTGGATAATTGCAGTTCCACCCAGAGTATTTGCATCATCAAAGGATTCGGAGAACCGTTTTTCTTCACTTCTGTCTACAACCTCAAACGTGAATGGTTCAATCGTGATTAGGTCACCAGAACGAATTCGAACCTCTCGACCTAGTTTTATTTTGATGCCATTCAAAAACGTCCCGTGCCTTGACCCCAAGTCCTCAAGTTTCCAAACACCTCCAGTTGGTTTAAGAATTGCGTGTTTTCTTGAGACCGTTTTGCCAGTTGCTAGAACAAAATCATTATCTTCCCCTCTTCCAATTGCAATAGGATTGTCGCCCTCTAATGGCAAGCTCAACTTCTCAGGTCCATGTAACGTCTCAAATACTAAATTAGTTTCGCTCGCCAGACACCCATAGAGTACGCCAGAATCCCATCACTGTCCCAAACCACATAAACAATATGGCTCAGAGCCGAATTAATTTTTTAATTCGGCTCTGAGCCGTATTTTGAAATTTTATTTGATGGTTGCTTGGATGCTCGGACTTTGGTACATTACGCGGCTCACAATAAACACCGTTACGACCACTGCATCGTGCTTTGCTGGCCAGCGAGCACAACAAATGTTGGTGGAAGGCAGGAGATTAAAATGGCCAAAAAGATAGAAAAACAGTTCAAGGTGCTCGCACCCGGTGGTCAAGCCACCCCAGCGCCTCCACTAGGTCCAGCACTTGGCGCAAATGGCGTTAATCCTGGGCAGTTCATCCAATTATTCAACGATAGAACAAGAGAACTAGGCGGCAAAGTGGTTGGTTGCATTATTACCGTCTACCAAGACCGTTCCTTTGACATTGAGATTAAGTCATCTCCAGCCGCAGTTCTACTACGAGCTGCTGCAGGAATCGAAAAGGGTTCGGGCGTCCCGCACACTGAAAAAGTGGGTTCTGTGACAAAAGAACAGGTAAAAGCAATCGCTGAAGAAAAAATGGAAGACCTCAACGCTGCCTCAATCGAGTCCGCAATGAGAATCATTGAAGGCACAGCCCGCTCAATGGGCGTCACAGTGGAGGGAGCGTAAGCCATGACTAAATTAACAAGAGTACAAAAAGCAAGCAAAGAAATAGCTGCAAAAGGTAGAGAGCCACACTCAATTCAAGATGCAGTAAAACTCTTAAAAACCTACCCCACACGCAAATTTGACCAAACTGTCGAGATTGCTATGCACCTTTCAATCGACCCCCGTCAAGCAGACCAACAACTAAGAGGTTCTGTTTCTATGCCCAAGGGTGTAGGAAAATCAGCGAGGGTTGCTTGTTTCTGCGCTTCTGACAAAGTTGAAGCGGCTAAAGCTGCTGGTGCAATTGAAGCAGGTTCGGAAGACCTAGTCAAGAAAATAGATGGTGGATGGCTCGACTTCGATGTAGCCATTGCAAGCCCCGATATGATGCGATTTGTTGGCAAATTAGGACGGCAACTTGGCCCCAAGGGCCTCATGCCATCACCAAAAGCAGGAACTGTTACCCCAGATATCGAAACAGCGGTTTCAGAATTTGCAGCAGGTAAAGTTGAATACCGAAACGATGATGGCGGAAACATCCACTGCATCGTAGGAAAAATGAGCTTTTCAGAAGAAGATCTTGTTGAAAACCTAGAATATTTTGTAAATTTAATAACTAAAGCAAGACCAGCAGCAGTTAAAGGCGAATTCGTCAAAAACTGTGTTCTTAGCGCAACAATGACCCCTAGCGTAAAGATTGCTGTGTAACCCAGTTGCCAAAAGAGGAGTTAAACAATGAGTAAACCCATTAAAGATATGATCGTAACCGAGTATAAACGTCGGTTTGGGGATGTTGGCAGCGCTTTAATAGTCGATATTCGTGGCATTGAAGCCAACGAAAACAACGATTTGCGTGTTGATTTACTTAAAAAAGACATTC
>CAZLCM010000019.1:0-12320 GCA_964558055.1 uncultured Isosphaeraceae bacterium
GGTCTACTCCTTGACCCTGTCACCAAACTGGCACGAACGTACGTACCATTTTCTTTATCATGCCGATCCTTGGCATCGATGTTGCCAATATAACACGGTGAGGACGGTTTGTGAGTTGTGATGTTAGGGTTGTTTGTCATGAATTTTTATTTTTTGTCAAAATGCTGACACCTAATGAAAGACACAATCGATGAGTTTTTGTTCAACAAAACGCAAAAACTTGCTCCATTGGAATAACATTCAAACACACCGATTGAGTGCTGTTAGTCCGAGAATATGACTTCTAATCCAGATAAGTAACGGTTTTTTGAGCATCAAACATAAAATCGACCACCCGTTAAAATTGTTGTAACTTACCCATTCTTAGAGGGTTATCGGTCGTCAATGGTTAAAAAACGACTCTGCAAGTTTGGCTGGCCTCCCCAGTTCTATGTGAGATGAAATGTCTTGACCATCAGTCACCCAACTCATTGGAACGCGCAAACTAGATAAAGTAGAACAGATTTCACCAATCGTTGCCGCTTCGTCAAGTTTAGAAACAATGACCCTGTTGTATTTTGTTACAGAAAACCGTTCTGCTGCTCTTTTAGATGCAGTAACTGAAGTTCCTGCAGAAAGAACGAGATGAATCTCAGAAGGATTAGCAGCCTCAATTATTTTTGATGTTTCCTGAATTCGATCGAAGTCGGCGGCGCTTCTGCCTGCTGTGTCTATCAATACAATGTCCGCTCCCTTGCAGGACCTTATGGACTCCTTCATTTGCAGGGCTGTTCCCGCGATCTCAAGTGGAACATCAAACAACTCAGCATACTTTTGAAGTTGGTCTACAGCCGCAACCCTGAAGGTGTCTGCTGTAATCAACGCAACGCTTCTACCCTGTTGCAACCTAAACTTAGTTGCTAACTTAGCAATGGTAGTCGTCTTACCCACACCAGTAGGTCCAACTAGTGCAATTACTGTTGATGTTACGTTGTCTCTACTAGGGGGTGGAGTAGGACGAGGTAATCGTCTTATTAACTCTTCCACCACTAGTGCCTTAAGTTCTTCTTCTTGGATTGTTGCTGGAGCTTGGAGCGACTGCAGGATATCCATTGCTAGTGGCTTTTCTAATTTTTGTGCGATGAGTAATTTATATACTTTCGCTAGCATTGGAGAAAGACGACCAGCGGACTCGTGTTCTAATACTTCACCTACAAGCGTACGAATTTCAGCAATACCAAGCTCGATTCGCCCTGTTGCATCACCTTCATGATTTTTCTCTAATAGATTCTTTGCGTAATCAATAGTTTTTTGTCTATCTGTAGGGGATGCTTGCATTGTTACTTCCTTCAAGATGCTCTGCGTTCAGTCGATTCTACTTTTCCGACAATTTGTAAATCAATTTCTGGGACAATTTCATCTTCACTTAAGATAACTACTTCATCTTTACTGCCCGAAACTTTGGAACGCATATTTTTCCTTGACTCTCGAGAAGTCACTACGACTATCGGCAGTCCGTCCGCAACTAGTGGTAGTGCAGCATGATGTACAGCTGCAGTCAAACGTTCCTTGTTCAACTCTTGCCCTACTTGAGTAGACAATTCGACACATCGAATTATTGGTTTACCTTCATTAGTCGTTAATGCCAAAGTTGAACAAATCTGTCTACGCAATGCGCAACGCACACGCTCCACACAAGAACTCAATGACAATTCGGCACAGTCCGCGGCTGTTTCAATGATAGTAGAAAGTTCTTTTAAGGGAACTTGTTCATCGAGAAGTGCTTTTAGAATGTGATGTAACCTAGAAATTGAAAGCTCTTTTCCTATAACATCTGCAACTAAACGAGGAGAACTGATTCGTAACTCCTCTACCATTGTTGAAACATCTTCTCGAGACAAAAGTTCGGCAGCATTATTTTTTACAATATACGAAATGTGCGTCAGGATGACGGTTACTGGGTCCATAGCATTCACAAACAAGTCACCGAGTCCTAATCGAACTTCCTCTGTAACCCAAATAGCCGAGTACCCAAAGACAGGTTCTTTCTCACGAATGCCTTTTATATCTTGGGTCGCCTCATTACCTGCAACGATCATAGATCGATCTTTATAAACCACTCCCTCTCCGACCACTCCGCCCTTTAAAATAAGACGGTATGAATTTGGCGTCAAAGCAAGATTGTCTTTGATCCTAATTGACGGAACTACAAGACCAAATTCATCTAGAAAAGATGCTCTTAAATCACCCATCTTTTTAACTAGGTTCATTGGGTAATCGTCTGAGGCAAGATTTAACAATGCTCTGCCAAGTTCAAGTTGGATTGGTGAATCATTAACAATAATCGATGGTGATTGCTCTTGAACTGCGGTTACCTCTTCTTCTTCAACAACTTGATTTTGTTTGAAACTTGACCAAGAAAGTAATCCTAATACTCCGGCTAGAACAAGAAGAGGGACTGTAGGAAGAGGAGTCACAGAAAGCAACACAAGAAAACAAGCCACAAGACCAATTGCTGCTGGCTGAGACACCAATTGTTTTGGGATTTCAATACCAAGAGGTGTCCTATTTCCAGCTCTTGCAACTATCAAACCAGCTGCAATTGCAATTAGAAATGATGGGATCTGGCTCGCTAGTCCATCACCAATTGTTAGACGAGTAAACAAGTCAGCAGTTTCTAAAATCGTCCATCCCTTCATTGCAATACCAACTGTTAAACCACCAACAATGTTAATCAAGATTATGAAAAGACCCGCTATTGCATCGCCACGGACAAACTTACTCGCGCCATCCATTGCCCCATAAAAGTCCGCTTCACGCATAACGTCGTCTCGACGAGTGGTGGCTTGCTGTTCGTTGATTAAACCAGAAGACAAATCCGCATCTATTGCCATTTGTCTTCCTGGCATTGCATCGAGAGTAAATCGTGCCGCGACTTCGCTCATTCTAGTTGCACCTTTAGTTACAACAACAAATTGCACAATAACAAGAATCAAAAAGATGATTCCCCCAACAACAATGTTTGAGCCAGCAACAAAAGTACCGAATGCCTCAATTACATGACCTGCTATTGCATCTCCTTGTTGAGGTGTTGGAGTATCTGCGGACAATATCAAACGAGTTGAAGCAACGTTCAAAACCAAACGACCAAGTGTTGTTATTAAAAGCAACGCAGGAAATACACTAAAATCGAGAGGGCTTTTTGAATACACAGTTGTCAGAAGGATTACCGCAGCGAGCGAAATATTTGCTGCAAGAAAAACATCCAACATTGCTGGAGGTAACGGTACTACGAGAACTGCAACAAGCCCAAGCAATAACGAAGGTACCAAAAGGTGTTTTCGCTTCGCGATGGAATTGCCGATGGACTCAAACTTGCTCATAGTTGTATTCATCGTTCAACCCTCCTGTTCATAATTAATAACGAAGCTATTTCACCATGAAGTGTTGAGGGAATACCAAGCCCAACATCACTTGTCCCAACAATTTTTGTTGCGAGATTGTTATCTTTTACAAGAGGAGAATTCATTGAAGAATTTGTAACGTGTTCCAAGAAATCATCTCCTTTAAACACTTCAAGCACTATCGGTGATGACATTGTTAAGGCGTTCCAGCGAATAGCGACAGCGAGTTTGTTCCCGACAACGACTAGTGATGGAACGACCTGCTGTGCACATTTCTTTGCAAACCTTGCTGTATGTCTACGCACTATATAACCACTTCCAGAGCTCTCCCTATGCTCTTCTATAATCTCCTGCCTACTCATTCGAAGATCTCTTTTCCACACGTATCGTTGCCAAGTTAAATCTAACAAACCTAATAGTAACAATACGAGAAGAGCAGAAAAAACCACTTGCATTCCAATCGTTCCCGCAATGCTAACTGTATTTGTCAATGAACTATCATTTCCCAAAAGAAGTAATTCTTCCTTGTAATGCAACAGAACTAACAAAGACGCTCCCGATGCCAAAAACAATTTTGTGATTGAAAATACAAAAGTCATCTGTCTACGAGAACCAATCAGATTTGACCCCGCAGAAAACGCAATTCTAGACAAACGCATCCCTACAACTTTAGTGGAAAACAAACCACCTACCTGAACATATCCTGCCAAAATTGCCCCAGCAATAAGAACAATGCATGGGAGAAGTGCTAGATAAAAAACATCCCACCCAGTTTTCTCAACAAGTTCTACGAGCGCTACTTTGTTTCCTGATAGATTTGAAACAAGTAGTTCCTTACAAAAAATGAACATCGTAGGAGTCCACATAAAAACTAATACTGATGCAACAATAAGAAACAAAACCGTAGTCAAATCAGCAGACCTTGCGACATTGCCCTCCTCTCGAGCAGTTCTCAATTTCTTTACAGTGGGCTCTTGAGTAGCGGTACTTTTATCTCGTTTCATCCAGTTACTCCTACGCCAGATGCCCACTCTGAAACCGAGCCCACCATGTCGGGCATAAATGTAGACATCATCGTTCCAATGAAACTAAGGCCTGCAATAAGAACTAATACACCAATCAATACTCGCAAAGGTAATCCAACACTAAATATATTAAGTTGAGGCATTGATCTAGCAATCAATGCTAGAGCGGCTGTTTGTAACATTAAAATCACAATTAAGGGCAATGCGACTCGTAACCCAAATTCAAAACATGAATCAAACAGTCCTGTTGCAGTTGTAACAAGAGATTCACTTGCAAGGGATGCGATAGGTAGATGAGAAAAACTTCCAACAACCGCTAGATATGTCTGTTCAATACCACCAACAACTACAAACCCAACTATTGCAAACATCATAAAGCCTCGGCCAAGTTCATCTGATTCGCTGCCAGTTGCTGGATCTAACATTGATGGCAATGCGATGCTCATCTGTTGGCCCATCATGGATCCCCCCATTTGGATTGCAATTAAAGGCAACGCCATAAAAAAACCAATCAAAGCACCAATTGCAAATTCTCCTGTAAGTAATAGACACAATTCTATTAATCCGATATCTGCTATTTGTGTCAAGTTAGCCATGGTCCATGCTGAAAAACCAAGTGCAAAAACAATTGCAACACGAACGATTTTCGGTATTGATGATGAGCCAAAAACAGGAGCTATAACTGCTAGACCAGCAATTCTTGCAATTACAAATAGAAGTGGAATAAGAATTGTGTTTGGGAGTACGTTCATATTGTTGTAGAAAACATCTCCGCTGCAAAACTAATAATTTGATTCGTCATCCAACTCATCAGTAACAAAACAGCCACCAGCATTGCAAGCAGCCTTGGAACTAAACTCAGAGTTTGTTCTTGAACTTGAGTCATTGCCTGTAACAAACTAGTTATCAAACTTACCGCCAAACCGATAAGCAAAATGGGGGCTCCTACTATAAGTACGACTGTTAAAGCGGCACCGAGTGCATCGACAAGCGTCTCGTTCAAACCATCCCCCCAATTCCACCGTTAAAAAACCAAACAACTTGTTCTGAATAGGCAACACTTTGTAACAAATTTCCTGCAACTAATGTCCATCCGTCAACAAGTACAAACATTAAAATCTTTAGTGGTAATGAAACTAGAACAGGTGGCAACATCAACATACCCATTGACACAAGCAGACCAGAAACCAGCAAGTCAATCACAAGGAATGGCAAGTAAACTCTAAAGCCAATAAGAAACGCAATCTTTAACTCACTTAGAACATACGCCGGAAGTAAACTCAAAGTGTCAACGTCTTCCCTTGTCAAACTAGATGGGTTTGAGGTGTCAATTCCACGGTAATTCAACATCATATAAACCGTAGACCAGTTTCCAGCGGTTTCTATTTGTGAAAACATAAACGCACGTAGAGGAGCGCGAGTTTTTTCCCAAGCAACTTCAGTATTTTTAATGTCACCATCGATCATTGGCTTGATGCCATCCTCATACATCTGTTCAATTGTTGGTGCCATAACAACCACCGAAAGAAGCAAACTCAACCCTATCAATATTTGAGTAGGTGGAATTATCGGAGAGCCAAGCGCTTGCCTAAGTAGAGCGAGAACGACAATGAACCGCGTAAAACAAGTACACAAAACTAAGATTGATGGAACAAGTGCCAAGACAGTAAATAAAAGCAAAATATTCACCGTAGAACCAATTGATCCATCGCCAGTTGGAAGCATACTTCCTGCTTGTTCCAACGCTTCAATTGGATTGTCGGGCAAACCAGTTGTGCCAAATATGCCAAGAATTAAGTGCAATCTTCACCTTCACTTTCCTCAATTTCGCAAAGCGGAGTCAGTGCCCCCTTGGCCTGATGTAGCAACACCTTCTTTTCACAGACCTGCACTAGCAAGAGGGTCTGGCGAGGTCCAATGGGCTTTCTTTCAATAATCTTGATGTTTTGACTCGATTTTGCCCCGCTAATGCCCCCTACGTTTGCACGATTGGCTAACCAACGGATTATGAATACTATTGCGACAACGATTGCAAGAGCAAACAGCACTCTCCATATTCCCATCCCCATTGAAAATGATTCTGTGGAATCTGTCGGTAAGGGTAGCGGTGTCGTTTCAGACGCTTCAACGGTGCGCACTGATAGCCAAGTCATGACACAGCAACAACATTGGAGCGCGATTGAGCGCATCTTAGCCATCCTTGGCAACCTACTCTGGGCATCCTTGCCCGCTCATGGGCACCCACTATTGGGCGCAACCTTTTTATCTCATCGGCAACTTGGATTGCTCAACGTGATTATGATGCACGTATGTACCGATTTTCAATCATCCTCGTCTCCATTTTTCTGAGCAAAATCGCTTTGGCTCAGAATACCTACGACCTTGATTTACAAACTGATGATTGGGTTCTTGAGAAAACCCCAAATCTTGGCTCTAAAGAGGCACAACTTGCCGCAGCCAAAAAAGCACTCGCGATGAAGAATTATCAAGAGGCAATGCGCCTATCCGCAATATGGATAGAACGAAATAAGTATGATCCTTTGCTTGCTGAGGCGCACCTCATTCACGGAGACGCACTGTTTGCACAAAAATTTTACTACGAAGCATTGTTCGATTATGAGTTTGTCGCAAGAGATTTTTACGGCACAAAAGAAGAGATTTATGCCAACGAGAAAGAACTTGAAATTGCAATTATGTTTGCAAATGGAATGAAGAGGTTGAATTGGGGATTGAGGATTTCTGACGCAACAGACGAAGCAGAAGAATTGCTAATCCGAATCCAAGAGCGACTACCCAACCATCCTCTTGCTGAAACCGCTGCGATGGAACTCGCAGATTTGTATTTCCGAACCTCACAGATGCGACTTGCTAACATGATGTATCTGTTGTTTTTAGAAAATTTCCCTCGTGCACCTAAAGAACTAACTAACAAGGCAGAAGCAAAATTAGTATTCACACGACTTGCAACGTATAAAGGACCATCTTTCGATGATACTGGTCTGAACGATGCAAAACAAGAATTACGACGGCTTGAAGTAATAAATCCATCACTTGCTGAAGAGATAAACTCAAACGGGCTCATCGCAAGGATAGAAGAATCTCTTGGTCAAAAACTTTTAAAGACAGCCCAATGGTATCTAAAAATTAATGAGTATGTCGCTTGTGAATTTACTGTCCGACGTCTGTTACAACAACACCAAGATAGTTCTGCGTCGATTGAAGCACTCGAACATCTTGTTCCAAAATTTATGCCTATGTTACCTCCAGTTATTAAAAAAGATGTTGCCGGCTTTTACGAGGTCTATATGGAGACGCTATTAAGAACGAGCCCAATTAGCAAGGAGGAGGAATCGTGATTCGTTTTTGTTTAGTACTTATTTCGTTCCTGATTTGTAATAACTGTTCGAACGACCCTAAGTTAGGGTATTCCTCAACTTCACTTTATTCAAATCAATATAGAAGTGTAGCCGTACCAATTTTTCAAAATGACACGATGACAAGGAACATAGAGTTCATGCTGACTGATGCTGTCATCAAAGAGATACAATCAAGAACGCAATACCGAGTTCTTGGTGAGCAATATTCTGACACGATCCTCACTGGGACAATAAAGAGTGTCGATATGCAAATGCTAAGCCAGTCCCGTACAACCGGCTTGGACAATGAGATGATTGTCAATGTAGTTCTTGATTTTGAATGGACGGACTTGATGCAAGGCGGTCGCATAACAGGCAGAGAAAATTTCAATGGAAGCGCCATTTTTATCCCATCAAGACCGTCTTCCGAACCGTTTGAGGTCGGAGAATTTGCAGTTGTACAACAGTTGGCCTCCGATATAGTCGATCAAATGCAAGCATCTTGGTAAATAATCCAATAATCAAAGACCGATAAATACAGGTTCCAAATATGGCAAACCCAACAGGCAATCAAAACAAACCAGACCCCAAACAAACACCACCGAAGCCAAAGTTCACAAGAGGAATTCTGAGTTGGATGCTCATTTGCTTCGTGCTAATTATGCTCTGGGGTGCTATCAATGGAAGTGGAACTGGAAAAGAGTTAACAAGTTGGAACGATTTTATAAATCGAGCAAAGCAACATCAATTTGAAGATGACACCGTGATTATCGAGAACACTCGAATAATTGCAACGATTGGAACTGGAGGAACAACTCCTGTGGGATCAATAGATATTCCTGCCGGAACTGAGGTCTTCTTCCCAATTGCGTCAGGTGATGATGACTGGTATAAAAATGAACTAAAAGCTGCAAACATAGATTTCACCAACAAAAAGGACACGGGGCTCTTTATGACTTTCCTTTTAAGTTGGGGACCTATGCTTTTCATTTTGTTTCTAATCTTCTTCTTTATTTCGCGTTCTGCGAGGGGCGGTGGCGCTGGTGGAATGATTGGGAATTTTGGAAAATCAAAACACAAACTTGCTACAAAAGATTCCAACAAAGTTACATTCAACGACGTTGCTGGAGTTGAAGAAGCAAAAGCAGAAGTGCATGAAATTATTGAATTTCTTAAAAACCCTAAAAAGTTTTCTCGCCTTGGAGGACGAATACCACGTGGAATCTTGCTTGTCGGATCTCCTGGTTGTGGCAAAACATTACTCGCCAAGGCAATTGCTGGCGAAGCAGACGTTCCATTCTTCACAATATCGGGATCTGATTTTGTTGAAATGTTCGTAGGTGTTGGCGCTAGCCGAGTTCGTGACTTGTTCAAACAAGCCAAGGATGCTTCGCCATGCATTATTTTCCTAGATGAGATTGACGCTGTTGGACGTAAGCGTGGTAGCGGTTTCTCAAGTGGTGGACATGATGAACGAGAGCAAACGCTCAACGCAATCCTTGTTGAAATGGATGGATTTGAGTTAAGCGACCAAGTTATAGTGATGGCGGCAACAAACCGTGCAGATGTCCTAGACCCAGCACTAACTAGACCTGGACGTTTCGATAGACAAGTTCACGTACCTCTACCTGATGTTGAAGGGCGAAAGGCAATTCTTGAAGTTCATTCTAAGAAAGTTAAATTGTCACCAAGTATTGACCTTGGTCGTGTTGCTCGCGGTACACCGATGTTTAGTGGAGCAGATTTGGAAGCACTAATCAACGAAGCAGCGATTATCGCTACCCTAGCAGACAAAGATTTTGTAGACCAACTCGACCTTGACGAAGCGCGTGATAAAATCCGTTGGGGACGAGCAAGCAAGAGTCGAAAAGTTGAAGAACTTGAACGTGTTGCAACTGCTTATCACGAGGCAGGACATGCGGTTGTCCAACTTGTGCTACCAAATGCTGACCCAGTACACAAAGTTACTATCATTCCAAGGGGGCAGTCCGGCGGTGCAACGTTTAGTTTGCCAGAAAAGGATCGGTACTTCTACAATCGAAAATTCTTAGAGGCGTCAATGCGTGTACTTTGTGGTGGTCGAATAGCGGAACGAAGAAAAACCAACGACATCTCAAGCGGAGCATCGATGGACATACAAATGGCAACTAGTTATGCACGCCACATGGTGCTTGATTGGGGAATGTCCGATCGACTTGGTTTTGTGCAGTATTCCCCTGATCCAAATCGTGAAGCAATTTTCGCAGACAGAGATTACTCTCCTGATACTGCTAGAATCATCGATGAAGAAGTGAAAAGATTGATTGATGCAGCGTATGCTGAAACGGAACGAATCCTCGATGACCACTGGGAACAAGTTGTTGCAATTTCAGAAGCACTGCTCGAATACGAAACGCTGCAAGCGGATGAACTTGAGGCACTGATGCGAGGTGAAAGTATTACTCGTTCTTCTGTCAGCGATTTACTCGACCAAGAAACCAATGCATCAAAGCCACCAACGACTGATGCAACAGAATCTGATTCAGATGAGTCAGGTGCTGGAGATGCAATCCCCGCCCCCGCTTAACTGTTGAAAGTGCTCCAAGTAAACTCTGCCAACTAGATGAAGATGTAAACCTAGTGACAACTAATAGCACAAGCCCCAATGAGTATAAAAGTGATGCACCTAATGGGACTTGCTAAACAAGTACCATCACGTATCACCAAGTGTTTTCTTTTTACGCAAATAGTGATGGTAGTGTTGAGCAAAACGGTGTGCTTCGTCGCGAATTGCTTGAACAAGTTTTAACCCCTCGTTGTTTCGCCCTAATTTGATTGGGGACTCTTTATCGACCACGTAAATAAGTTCTTCTTTCTTTGCCAAACTTATCACCAGTGGAGGTTGTTCTTTCAATTGTGCAAACGCTTCCATCGCAGCAGAGAGTTGCCCCTTACCACCATCAATTACAACCAGGTCCGGAAACAGTTCCAAGCCATCGCCAGCGTCCCTATATCTTCTTGATAAAACTTCTCGCATTGACATGTAGTCGTCGTTCTTTGCAGTTTGAATTTTGTACCGCCTGTAGCCCTCTTTGTGTGGACGCCCATCAACAAAACTTACTTTTGCTCCAACTGTTTCTCCACCATGCAAGTGGGCAATATCAAAACACTCTATGAAACGAAGTTCGTTTGATATGCCAAGTGCTTTTTGCAAAGCGCGAACGCCCTTTGTCGGGTCTTGTGCAAAAACCATTACTTCTGATTGCCACTCTGTATCTTTGGCTGCGCGGTCATCTAGTTTTAACAGTGCTTCAATTTGGTCACGAAGTTCAGCGGCCTCTTCGTATGCTTTATTTTTTGATGCAATTTCCATTCGATTCCGAAGTTCCCGCAACATCACGCTTCGCTTTGAAGTTAAGAATCGAAGAAAACTTGCTATATCTTCACCATATGCTTTCTTGTCAATCTTATTCGCACATGGTGCAGAACATCTGTTTATGGCATGCAGCAAACAAGGTCTAAAATAATTATTTGACTCATCATCTTCGCGAATATCCAGTGGGCATGTTCGAAACTTAAATATCGATTGCAACATATGAATAGAACGGTTCAATGCCCCAGATGATGTAAAAGGACCAAATATCTTCGCACCCTTGAATTCAATATCGCTTGGAGTGCGCGTAATAAAAATGCCCGGAAAATCATCCTTCATAGTGACTGCTAAATAGGGATACGTTTTTCCATCGAGTTGCAGCGTGTTGTACTTTGGTCGATGATCTTTTATGAGACGAGCCTCAAGGAGTAACGCCTCCCACTCTGTTTCGCATTCGATGGTTTCAATATGATCAATTTCTTGAAGCATTCCCCGCTTCCATGGTCCCAAGTCGGCTGACTCAAGAAAATATGACCCGACTCTTTTTTTAAGCGATCTTGCCTTTCCGATATAAAGCAAAAAATCATCCTCCGAACGCATTAAATAGACCCCAGGTGAATCAGGTAGATTTTTTGATTCAACAGCGAGTTTTTTTCGCTGTTTTTCCCATTTAGATGCAATGTTTTCGCTCTTCATACGCTTTCTTATTCTAACAGCGTATATATAGAGATATTACGTTGTTTTTCATCCTTGAATTGACTACAATACAGCGCTCAACTCGTTAACCCCCTAACACTATTATTGGAGAATATGACAATGAAACATCTTTTAACCCTTACTCTAGTAGCCGTTCTTGGCTTCGCAGTCGTTGGCTGTAAAAAGACAGAAAAGGTAAATGCTAGCGCAACAGCAGCTCAGTGTGACCCTGCAAACTGTGATCCTGCGAACTGTGATCCATCAAAATGCGCCGACTCGAAAAAAGCAGGTTGCGACAAAATGGGTACTGCTGACTGCCCAATGGGTTCTGCTAAAGCAAAACCAGCTGCTGCAGGCGACAAAAGTTGCTGTGCTAGCAAAGCAAAAGCTAAGCCAGCTGCTGCAGGTGCTTGTGACCCAACTAAATGTGGCGACATGAAAGATTGTGATCCTGCAAAATGCGCAAGCATGACAAAAGGCGCAAAAAAGGACTGCGGCAAAATGGGCG
>CAZLCM010000020.1:0-12242 GCA_964558055.1 uncultured Isosphaeraceae bacterium
CTGAACCCGCTCTTCGCCCATCACTTATTCCAAGTTTGCTTACAGTAAGAAAGCATAATGAAGACAACGGTGTAAAACACCTTAACCTCGCTGAACTTGGTTCTGTTTTTATTCTTGAGGGTGACACTCACAAAGAACTCACTGAACTCGCTTTAGTCATGGACACAAAGGAAGAAGACGGCATCGGCAAAATTCGTGGCATCATTGATCGACTTTGCTCTGTCCTTACTGGTTCGGATGGAGTTTCTGTCTCTTTGAACGAAAACGCATCTTGGCTTGAGCCCGGTGGAGATATCATTATTGGAAATAGCGTTGTTGGTCGTATAGGCCGTCTCTCTAAATCTGCACAAAAAAACTGGGACCTACCAAGCACCTTACACGTAGCACAACTATATATCGACACCTTACTTTCAAACTTCCCGCCCGACGTGCAATCGCACCCGTTACCAAAGCAACCAGCCATCGAAAGAGATATCACTGTTATTCTCGATGAAAGTGTTATGTGGTCATCTCTCCAAGAAGCAATTGCATCACTAAACCTCGAGCACCTTGAAAACGTTTCCTTTGTCACGACATTTAGAGGCAAAAACATTGACTCGGGTAAAAAGTCCCTAACCTTGAAATTGCGTTTTCGTGATTCACAAAGAACGCTAACGCACGAGGAAGTAGACGGGCCAACTACTAAAGCAATCAAGATGTTGACAGAACAATTCTCAGCAGAGATTCGATCTTAATGACAATTACTACAAAGACCATTAACGAATTACTCACATCACTTGCGGCGAAGCAACCAACGCCTGGCGGAGGTACTGTTGCAGGAATACTCGCTGCATTGTCATCATCCCTTGGGCAAATGGTACTTGCGTACACCCAAGGAAAAAGCAAGTACAAAGAGCATGAGAAATTACATAGTGACTGTTCTAATTTTTTACGCGCTGCATCGAACGAAGCAATCCTGTTAGCAGAAGAAGATATAAAAGCATATAAAGCACTAAATTCCTTATGGAAACTAGAAAAGGATAATCCACAGCGCGTTGCTTCTTGGGATGCTACTCTTGACCGTGCAATCGAAGTTCCAATGAAAACCATGGAACTTAGCAATCGAATATTAATAACCTTGCAAACTCTCGTTGGCAAAACAAATGCCATGCTATCTAGCGATTTAGTTATCGCAGCAATTCTTGCGGAGTCCACCGCTCGCGCTGCATCGCTTAATGTTGAGATTAATTTGCAACAATTAGCAAAGGGTGAACATCGCGACACTCTTCAAACACAAACAGTCGCGATGCTCGCTGATTGCAAAACGATTTGCAAGTCCATTGAGGATGCGTGCAGAGTATAATTACCAAATGGGAATTTCGACTGCACCAACTGCAAATATTCTCGACCCTGCTGTATTGCAAGATGTTGCCGATGGCAACCTTCGAATTACTCCTGAGCAAGCACTAAAGTTGTACCATGAAATGTCGCTTCCAGAACTTGGTCGATGGGCTGACAAAAGGTGCCGTACGCTTCATGGAGATTTCTTGCGTACTTACATTGTCGACCGAAATATAAATTACACGAACGTGTGCACGGCGAAGTGCACGTTCTGTGCATTTCGAAGAGACGGACACGAAGATGATGCCTACACATTAACCCACGAATCGGTTATTCAAAAAGTACAGGAAATCGTGGATATTGGCGGCACACAGATATTAATGCAAGGTGGAATGAACCCTGAGTTACCGCTTGATTGGTATACCGACCTCCTTGTACTCCTTAGAGAAAAATTTCCACAGGTACATGTCCATGCATTCAGCCCACCTGAAATAATTGAATTTGTAAATTTCTTTGAAACACCCGGAAACAATCTTGAAGAGCAAGTACGCTTTGTACTAATGCAACTTCAAGAGGCAGGATTGCAATCAATTCCCGGTGGTGGCGGTGAAATTTTTGCTCCTGCTGTTCGTGAAAAAATTGGACTTGGTAAATGTAACGCCGAAGTTTGGCTTACTGTTATGCGAATTGCTCATGAACTTGGTATGAACACTAGTGCAACGATGATGTTTGGTCACATCGAAGGAATTGCTGATCGCATACATCACATGGATTTAGTGAGAACTTGGCAAGATAAATCCATTAAGGATTTTGGCTTGCACGAAGGTGGCCGCTACAACGCATTTATTTCGTGGCCGTTCCAACCCGACAATTCTCCGCTTGGAAGAGTCAAGGAGTGGGAGTCATCCGAATCAAACTTGTTTCCCGGAGATGTTGTTGCGAAACTTGATGGCTCAGGCAACAAGTCGGAACATTCGGAGTTCGGACGAAGATTACGTCTCGCTGGGTCGAGTTCGTACTTGCGTACGCAAGCACTGAGTCGTCTCTTCCTTGACAACATTTATTCGATTGGTGCTAGTTGGGTCACCATGGGTCCTGCAATTGGGCAAACCGCTCTTTTTTATGGTGCGAATGATTTGGGTTCGGTTATGCTTGAGGAAAATGTGGTGAGTGCTGCTGGAACCACATTTTGCGTCGATGAGGCAAAGTTGTGCCGCATGATTCGAGAGGCGGGTTTTACACCAGCAAAACGTGATAATCGATACGATTTACTTCAAGTTCATGATGGCGAAACCGCTCCTGACAAACTTGTGCAAGATTGGTCTGTGCTTGAGAAAAACCGTTTGATTTCACACACAGAAGATTGTTGCTCAGTTACTCTAGCAGTTGATTAGTAGCGGACTCTTCAACTGGCACAACCTATTAAGTAAACTAATCCTCTGGAGCGTTTTGGGCAACCATTTTTCTGAACTGGTCTTCAAGGGCATGAGTGATTGGACCAACCTTTCCGCAACCAATAACTTTGTCACCAATATGGCTCACGCCAATGACTTCGGCTGCGGTTCCAGTTAAAAATACTTCGTCAGCCTCAAAGACATCTTCAAGTGAGATTGACTTCTCTTGGATTGTATATCCAAGTGATGGAGCAATATCTTCGATAACTAGTCGACGCGTAATCCCGTGTAAAATCCCAGCGGAAGTTGGAGGTGTTGAAATAACCCCATCTTTGATTACGAAAATGTTATCGCCGGTACATTCTGCGACTTCACCGTCAACGTTTAGCATTAACGCTTCAAGAACACCAGCATCAATCGCCTCAATCTTAGCAAGAATATTATTTAAATAATTCAAACTCTTTACCTGAGGATCAAGGCATTCCTTTGGAACTCGAGGGCGCTTCGCCACAATAATCGACATGCCATCATCGTACATCTCGTCTGGGTAAAGTTTAATACTCTCAACAATAACAAAGACGGTCGCAGTTGGGCACAAGAATGGGTTCAGGCCAAGTGTTCCTTTACCGCGTGTAAAGACAAGGCGAATATACCCATCCTTTTGTTCATTTATTGCAACAGTTTCTCGAACAATTTCTTCCATTTCATCGATTGAGTGTCCCGGTTGCAGACGGATCGCTGCGGCGGACTCAAACATACGAACGATATGGGAACGTAATTTCAAAATTCGCCCGTTATAAATTCGTATCCCTTCAAAACAGCCATCTCCGTAGAGAAGTCCGTGGTCAAAGACACTCACATTTGCTTTTGAGGAATCAACAAACTTACCATCAATCCATATTTTTGACATCGCCGCATTGTAACAGCCATCAGTTCTACATAAATTGAGTTAACGGAATGACCTTCCCGCAATTTCAACTGCATCAATAGAATTAATCAACCATCCACTGTCTGGGTCTTCTCTTAACAATATCCTCCATCTAGAAGGCACAGAACCGATGCCTGTTACCCTCGTAAACATAGAAAGTTCGACAAGAACCTCTCTTTCTCTTTCAATTATTCCCATTTGAAGAACAGTATTAAAGTTCAGTTTGTGCCTCTCATAGATGAAATCCAAACATGTACTAATCCCAGAATGCCCCTCAAACGTTTTTCCCTTCCATTCATCAACAATTTCAACGTCTTTACTTGTAAAAGATATGGCTTGTTGAATGTTCTGATCTACAACTGACTCAGTAAAACCTGTAACGACCCTTCTTGCTGCCTCTCTGGGAGTTTCGATATAAACTCCCAAAATCACAAAAATTAATGCAACTATAATTGTAGAAAGTCCAATTTTGCATCTAGTTACTAAGTTTTCTCTTAGACCAAACCACAAAAACCCAAATCCAACAGAGCCAACAACAATGAATGTGAGCCATGGATGTTCTAGAATTAATCGCAAAGGTTAATTTAGTGAAATACCTTTATCCCAGCGGTCTTGTGATTGTTTATCAATCATTGAAATTGACCTGTCTAACTTTTCTAACTCTCTTAGAACCATCATGCAACGTGCCTCCGCAGATGCCTCCGAAAGCAAACTATAGATGAATTCGGAATCCTTAAAAACTGAGCAAGCAACAAGTTCAAAGAGTGCAGCAATAGTCAATTCTCTAGAATTAATCCATTCTAAAATTGCAGCATTGCTTTCTAACCTTTCCATGTTTGGTCGAAACATAAAGTGAAGCAATTCAACTCTGTAGATTTCTAAGTCATCGTCCTGTTCATCATCTTTTTCAATTGGTCGCAATTTTACAGTTCTAAACAGTTGATCCTCGCTTGCAGGAGTTTCTTCAATTATCTCCGCTCTACACAAACCGTAAAGCAATATGTTATACCCCTCGCCAATTCTTTCGTGCTGTACTATCTGGCCAAGGCAAACGTGTTTTCTCAGTTCAACATCGTTTTCTCCCTTTCCGTCAACCGAAGAAGCCAGAGCAATTTGACCGCTACTATCGAGAGCCCGGTTTGTTAATTGGCAATACCTTGGCTCTGTGACACTAATTGGAATCACAGCGTGCGGTAGCAAAAGCGTTTCTGGCAACAAAAAAACGGGGAATTCCTGCTTGAATTGAACTGCAACTTTTTCACTCATTACGTGTAATCATACGCGACAAACTACCCAAAACAGAATAAATTTACTTTTTTTGAAGAACTAAATTAACTTACGCCCGCGAATTCCAACCATCGATTGCTGCAGGTTTTTACCTGGACAAGCGGTTGCAGCCCACTCTTGATGAGTACGAACCTTTGATACGGGAACGTTATATTTTTTCATCAATGTTTGCAATGTTGAAGTCACTGAAGCAATTTGGGCTCTATTTACTGATTGTTGTTCAAAATTCCCAAGCACAACAACGCCAATGTTTCCTTCATTCTTCGCTCTCACATGAGCGCCTTGCCATGTCAACGGTCTTGCTTGCCATAAACGACCCGCGGGGTCGATTGCAAAGTGGTATCCAATATCACCCCATCGCCCACCATCTCGGCGAAGATGTGATCTTCTAATCGATTCGAGACGTAATGCAGCAGATGATTTAGAGGTTGAAGTAAACGATCCCATTCCATCATGATGAATTGTTATGTACCGTGTTGGAAGCATACGATTCATGTGTTTGGGGATTGGTTGTCCCTTCGCCCAATTATTTCTAGAAATTGCCCCGAGCATTATGCTTGGCTCAGGTAATGTTACTTCTATTTGAGATAAATCAAGTGGTGGTGGTTCGGATCCAGACCAAATGGGGCTAGGCAAAGTTGACGTAACTTTTTTGGTCCCACAACCAACCAAAAACAATGCGCTAGCAAGTAAAAAAGTGCGCCTTCCAGCGCTGCTTTTTATAGGATTGTTTTGTGTATTTTCGTCGATGTTTTTTAATATTGGCATTCAGATAATAGTGTATCGACCCATGCTTCAAAGAGGCTCCAAAAAGGGCAAAATTGAACCCTCAAATTGAACAAAAAGTAGGCATTATCGGGTGTTCAAAGGTATAATAAACAGTTCGTGGAAAACTCATGTTTTGTAAGGTTTTCCCCATAAAAACGCGACTTTTCTACCTAGGCAGACCACACTTCAATGACAAAAACCCACGACGAGTACACCTCTGAACAAATCCAAGTTTTAGAGGGTTTAGAAGCCATCCGCAAACGTCCTGGCATGTACGTTGGTGGGACTGGGCTTGCGGCTCTTCATCACCTTGTTTATGAATGTGTTGACAACGCAATCGATGAAGTAATGGCGGGCTTCGCAACAACCATAACCGTTCGAATAGGAGTAGACGGTTCATGTACCGTTGTTGATGACGGCCGTGGGATGCCTTTAGATCCTATGAAAAATGAAAACCCATTAATCGATGGGAGACCTGCAGTCGAAGTCATAATGACACAACTCCATGCAGGTGGAAAGTTCGATGACAACGCCTATAAGGTCTCCGGTGGATTACATGGTGTTGGAGTGAAGTGCGTGAACGCTCTTTCCGCTTGGACAGACGTTGAAGTCATCAAAGAGACAGAAACATGGATGATTAGTTTTTCACGAGGGGAGATTAACAAAGAATTACACAAAATTGAGGACTACAAGGGTGAACAAAGAAAAACAGGGACACGGATATCTTTTCTTCCTGACTCTGAAATATTTCCAGACACCGAGTTCCGATATGAATCTCTTGAACACAGGTTAAGAGAACTTGCATTTCTTAATCCGGGTGTTTCCATTCGTTTTATAGATGAACGCGTTGATAGTGAAGGTAAAGTTCGAGAAGAAACTTTTTATAGTAAGAACGGGCTTTCTGACTATGTTGAGTTTATTAACCGTGGCAAATCTGAATACAGTTCTCCAATTTCATTAACTTACACAGACGAAGAAACTGGAACAGTTTGCGACGTTGCAATGCAATACACAGACGCAACAAGTGAGGTGTTGCTCGCATTCGGTAACAATATTGTCAACCCTGATGGCGGAACTCACGTATCAGGATTTAAGACATCTTTAACACGCACAGTTAATTCTTACGCTAAACGGAATAACCTAATCAAGGGTCTTACCCCAAGTGGAGATGATCTACGAGAAGGCCTAACTACAATAATTTCTGTCAAATTGACAGAACCACAATTCAACAATCAGACCAAAGAGAAGTTATTGAACCCTGAAGTGGAGTCAATTGTTTCATCTCTTGTTTCCAAACTTCTTGGTGCTTGGCTAGAAGAACACCCCTCAGAGTCAAAGAAAATATGTCTTAAAGCCATTCTTGCAGCGCAAGCTAGAGAAGCAGCACGAAAAGCTCGAGATTTGATTAAACGCAAAGGCGCACTTGAATCAGGCGGCATGCCACAGAAACTTGCTGATTGTGTAACGAATGACGTTGACCGTTCTGAGTTATTCATAGTCGAAGGTGATTCTGCGGGCGGTTCAGCAAAAGGCGGCCGTGACCATGACACACAAGCAATCTTGCCTCTCAAGGGTAAAATTCTGAATGTTGAAAAGGCACGAATTGACAAAGTACTTGGATTTGAAGAAATAAGAATTCTTATTCAAGCACTGCAATGTGGGATAGGTGAGGATTTTGACATATCTAAACTTCGATATGGACGAATCGTCATCATGACTGACGCTGATGTTGACGGCTCACACATAAGAACTCTTTTACTTACGTTCTTCTTTAGACAAATGAGTGAACTTATCCGTCAAGGCAAGGTGTACATTGCACAGCCACCGCTTTATCAAGTAACCAGAAACAAGAAGAGTTTCTATGTGAATGATGAAAATGAAATGACCACACTACTAATGGACATGGTTATCAATTCTGCATCACTCATCGTTCGAGATGCTCATGAAAAAGAAGTAAGAAGAATTGAGGGCGATGAGTTAAGCCGAGTTGCCAAACAATTATCGAGATTGTCCGAACTCATAAATATCGCTGAACGACGCGGCACACCATTTAGTAGATTGCTAGAAATGCGAGAAGATGACCCTGAGGGGAACCATCGACTTCCTCGATTCCGTGTTGTGTGGCCAAGCAACGAAGTTGTTTGTTGGTGTGAAGAAGGTGCAAGAAAAGTCGTTAGCGATAACGACTTACTGCTAGATGATTTGACTGTTGAAGAAATAAATGGAAACGCAACTAGAATTGCGTCCCTTCGAGAGCTTCACGAAAACAGAGAAATCGACTCTATTATTGAAACTCTACGCTCTTTCGAAATCGATATTAATGATTACTACTTGACACAGGAAGAAACGGTAAGTGGTGAATTACTTTCAACCAAATACGCTTGGATTGTTGAACCCAATACAGATAAGCAAGAGCACATAAATGTTCCAAACATCCCAGAAATCCTTGAATCTCTTCGACAAATTGGTCGAAGGGGGATTGAAATCAAACGTTTTAAAGGTCTTGGTGAAATGAATCCAGAAGAACTTTGGGACACAACAATGGATCCAGAACAACGCAAAATGCTTCGGGTTACTTGGGATGCTGCTTCGGATGCCGACCAACTTTTCACAACCCTCATGGGCGAGCAAGTCGAATGTCGCCGCAAGTACATCGAAGACCACGCTCTAGAAGTCAAGAACCTCGACATCTAACTATTAATTAACCCGCGGCTAATAAACCACCTTTAAATCGCGATGGAACTCGCGGTTAGTTTATTTCGGAAAAGGCAGCATTTCTAAGACGGCAGGCGTCACAGCAACCGCAAGGGCTACCATCGGATGAAGGGTCATAGCAACTCTGGGTTAACGAGTAATCCACGCCAAGTTCTAAACCAGACCTAATTATCTCCACTTTTGTCATATCGATTAATGGAGCGTGAATTGTAAAAGGATCACCCTCAACACCTGCTTTTGTTGCATGGTTTGCCATTGTCTGAAATGACTCAATAAAAACACGTCGGCAATCTGGATAGCCCGAATAGTCAACTGCGTTCACACCGATAAAAATATCTCTTGAACCGATTGCCTCAGCAAATCCAAGAGCATGGCTTAAAAAAATCGTATTCCGCGCTGGAACATACGTGACCGGTATTCCATTAGTAGAACCATCTTTAGGAACTTCTATTTCGTCAGTAAGCGCTGAGCCACCCCAAGCAGTTAAGTCAATTTTTGATATGACGTGAGATGCAACGCCTAGCGAAGCGGCAATTTTTTTGGCACACTCAAGTTCAATATGGTGTCGCTGTCCATACTCAAAACTTAACGCGTGGCAATCAAATCCATCCTGTTTAGCCATTGCAAGTACTGTTGCGGAGTCAAGTCCACCTGATAGTAATACAATTGCCTGATTACTCATTTGTTGATTCGTCTTCGCGAGGATTAGGCAGTCGCTCTTTTAATTTTTCGAGAAGTCCTTTGGTTTCTTCGTCCAAATCAGTTGGAGCAACAATATGAATAACGGCATAAAAATCACCAACCTTACCAGTAGAAGTTTCACATCCCTTCCCCTTCACTCTTAATCTACTACTGCTTGAGACACCTGGTGGAATTGTCATGCCAACGCTTCCGCCTAGTGGAAGTGGTAATGTTACTTTTGTGCCAAGCGCTGCTTCGGCGATGTTTATATCAACATCCATCTCGACATCAAGCCCGCTGCGTTGGTACAGGTAATGGCCACCTACCGAAACGTTAATAATCATGTCGCCTGGCTCGCCACCCATAGCGCCTTGGTGCCCTTTGCCCTTTAATCGTAATTTTTTTCCGCTCTCGATACCCGCAGGAATTTTAACTTTGGAAATTCCATCACCAGTATTAATCTCTTCTACACCGCCCTTGAGAGCAGTCATGAAAGTAACGGTAATGGATGCCTCTCGATTTTGCCCCTTCATCGGTTGCTGGCGAGTTGCTCCCCCACCAAATGGGGATTGTCCACCTCCGCCTCCAAATGCAGAGCCGAATATGTCCGAAAAATCTACTGCAGCTCCCCTTGAGCCCCCGCCACCAAATCCACCGAAGCCGCCTCCGCCAAAATCGGAACTTGGCCCCGAAGAACCATATGTATCGTACATTTTCCGTTTTTCAGCGTCTGAAAGGGTGTCATAAGCTTCTTGTACCTGTGCAAATTTGGTTGCTGCATCATCTGCCTTATTAACATCGGGATGGTACTTCCTAGCAAGTTTCCGGTATGCCTTGCGAATCTCGTCCGCGGTAGCAGATCGTTCAACGCCTAGGAGTTTGTAATAATCATCAGTTGCAGCCATAAAAATCTCGTTCTTAAATAGGTAGTATAACTTCCCTTTTAACGTGTATCCTGTACCAAAGAATTATGCAACATTCGCCAACAAAAGAAACTGGAACCATGTCTCTTGGTGACCATCTTGAAGAGTTAAGATCTCGAATAATTTGGTGCTTAATTCCACCTATCCCTCTTGCTGTAATATTTTTCTTGGTCGCAGATTCAATCGTGCGTTGGTTCCTCATACCTCTTTACGCAGTACTTGAGCAGCACGGATTACCAACACAAGTACAAGTTTTAAGCCCACCAGAGTTTATTATCGCTGAGATGAAGATTGCAATTGGGGCATCTATCCTTACCTCTGGCCCTTGGATTTTGTATCAACTCTGGCGATTTATCTCGCCCGGCCTTCACCATCACGAACGTCGGTTTGTTTATTTTCTTATTCCGTTAAGCACACTGCTTGGCGTACTTGGCCTTGCCTTGATGTACTATTTTATGCTTCCAGTAATTCTTGATTTTATGGTAACGATGGCTGGAAACATTGAACTTCAAAGCGCGGCACTTGTTACAGGCGAATCGTTTTCAAATGTCTCTATCCCCATCTTAGAATCTCAACCCGAAATCGCTGCTGTTGGTGATGCTTGGATTAAAGTTCCCGAAGGTGTTTTGACAGTTGCAATTCCATCTAGTCAGGATGGAGTTCTAAGTACATTAACTATGCCAATGGGACATGGTTCAGTCATTTCTCAGCAATTCCAACTAAGTAGTTATCTTGGTTTCGTCATTATGTTGATGTTTGCAATTGCAGTTGCATTCCAACTTCCAATGGTCATGTTACTTCTTGGTTGGTTGGGAGTCGCAAACCCAGATTGGTTACGTAAAAATCGTAGATACGCGATATTGATTCTTGCACTAATTTCAGCCATCATCACACCTCAAGATATTGTATCTATGCTCATGATGCTTATTCCGCTTTACGCTTTATATGAATTGGGAATACAGTTGATTGTCTGGGTACCAATCTCAAGAGTCGCAGGCAAAGAACAAAATGACTGATGAAGAAATGATGGTTTGCGCCATTGATTTAGCAAAACGAGCTTTTGAGATAAATGAAGTTCCAATTGGCGCAGTTGTATTCTGTAATGGGGAAATAGTAGGCGAGGGGTTTAATCGAAAAGAAACCGACAACAACCCAACGTCACACGCTGAAATCCTCGCGCTGTCAGACGCAGCAAAAAACCTTGGAAGATGGCGATTGCACGATTGCACGCTTGCTGTAACACTTGAACCTTGTCCTATGTGCGCAGGAGCACTTGTAAACTCTAGGATAGACAGAGTGGTTTTTGGTGCAAGCGATCATAAATCTGGTGCGTGCAGAACTCTCTATGAAATTGCTGATGATCCTCGTCTAAATCATCGATGTGAAGTTACTGGTGGAGTTCTTGAAAAAGAATGCATTAAATTGTTAAGAGTTTTTTTTGAGGCAAGACGATAAGCCCAAACAAAAATCCACCGCTACCGTTGCGTAACTACCGGAAGGTAGTCCAAATTGTAGTTCGATAAAGTCGCCATGTTCATCGTTTGAAAACGTTGCCTTGGGTTCCTTTACTTTTACTCTTAGAGCTCTTCTTGCTCCTTTTGCATATTTTCGCATGGTTACAAGATGTGTGTCGTCCAGTCCTAGAGATTCTCGAACTTCAATTTCCTTTTCTAACACTCTGCCTGTAGGCAATCGCATCTTTGAGCCCCAAAGTGGACCAGAGGGAGAGAGCTCCATCGCTTCCACTCGATTGTCTAATGCTATATTTTTTTCTGCAACCGTAACCTCAAAAGTTCTTCCTCCTCCCTCATGTTTATATGCAAGATCGCCAACATTTAAGGTATTCCACGACTCATCTTCTATTCTCATAGTAAGAAGTTTGTTAAACAAAAAAGATTGCAGTGCATTAACCCAAAGTTTCTTTAATGTTTTTGATATCCTTTTGCATGCTTGTTTAGTGGTTTTACCTTCGGAAAGTGCCTCTAAAACATTACGTTCAGCGGGCTGACCAAACGGCCATGTGTTAAGTGCCTGTTTGTACTCACCAGCTTTTGCAAACTCATTGTGTGCTTCGTCTCCATACAAGAGAGAGGAGACCAGATTTGTCCAATCTTCTTTAATCAGCAGAAGACCAAGTTTATGATTGTTGCCAACATTGCCAAACCTCTGTTGACCAAAGAAGTTTGGCATTCCCTCTTCTTCAATGGTACGTATCCTTTCTTGCAC
>CAZLCM010000021.1:0-12041 GCA_964558055.1 uncultured Isosphaeraceae bacterium
GAAATAAACGACCCGCGGGATAGTTTTTTATTCTGAAAGCGCGCTTAGATAATGTTCCGCATCAATTGCTGCCTGACAACCCATGCCAGCCGCACTAATCGCTTGGCGGTAATGAGGGTCGGCTACATCGCCTGCAGCAAAAACACCTTCAATGTTTGTTTTGCTACTTCTTGTATTTAACTTGATATATTTTTTATCATCAAGTTCTACTCCTGACTCATCAAGGAATTCGGTTGTTGGCGTGTGACCAATCGCTACAAATAAACCTCGTAAGTCAAGAGTTGACTCTTCACCAGTTACTGTGTCCTCTAACAATACACCTGTAATTACATCGTCTCCAAGAACATCGATTACTACTTTGTTCCAGAGAGGTTCGGCGTTGGGCGAATCGAAAATACGTTGTTGCATTGCCTTTGAGGCCCGGAACTCATCTCGCCTGTGAATTATGTAAACCTTTGACGCAAATTTTGTAAGGTAACTTGCTTCTTCAAGAGCGCTGTCACCGCCCCCGACTACTGCCAGAGGTTGATCTCGGAACGCAGGCAAAGCACCATCACAGACAGCACATGCGCTCACTCCACCGCCGCTTCGTGCTAGTCGCATTTCGTTATCTAAACCGAGCCAATTTGCTGTTGCACCAGTTGCAATAATGACTGCTTTGGCAAGCACTGTTTCGCCTTTGTTCGTCTCTAGTTTAAATGGCTTCTCTGAAAAATCACAAGAAACAATGTCTTCACCACGCATACGCGACCCAAAACGCTCCGCTTGTTTTTGAAAATTTGCCATCATGTCTGGACCAGTGATTCCGTCTGGAAAGCCAGGATAATTCTCAACTTCAGTCGTCAACATCAACTGGCCTCCTGGAAGCACAATCGATGGTGATGTTTTAGGAACTCCTACAAAAACAAGCGGTTTCAAATCTGCCCTTGCTGCATATATCGCTGAAGTCCATCCCGCAGGCCCACTTCCAATTATTACTACATTCTCAACATCAGACATCTTAGTTCAACAATCCAGCATTGCGTTCAAGTGATTTTAATGGTGGCCAAATTACAGTATCTAAATCAGCGTCAAGACCTCCATCGTCCTCTTCGTTTTTTGATTGTCCATATAAGAAACACTCACCTTTTTCAATTGGGATATTTCCCCTAAGTGTTTTAATCATAATAGTTTTGTTTATTAACCTGTAATGAAACTTTCCTGCCTCTCCAATATAAAGTTCCCAATCTGAATCTATTCTCATTTCGTTCTTGCGCATTGGATCCATATTATTCGCTCTGTGCATAAACTGAGCATGCGTTTTTTTGATACTAGTTGGAAACTCTCCAAACTGATTAAAAAAACCACAAAGCGCAGCAGAGACAATCGTACCGTTAATCTGAGTTATCAACAATCTACGTTCTTTAAACAACTCTTGTGTATCTTTCACAATCATTTTCACTGCAGCATAATTCACAGGGTTAGCGTTCTCGAATTGAGTTGGCGTTGAAAGCATTGGGTGGAACAAACGCAACTTCCATCTTCTCCACCAATCGTCATAAATCATGTTCATCCGTTTAACTGAATCGAGTTTCCCGCGGTGCAAGTCGGCCATCGATGTCCAAAACTTGGTGGCACCAAAACCACTAAGTGGTTCAGTATTCAACTGCATTTGGGTAAGAATTTCGTTGAATTTAGTAGCGTCTGCCATTCCCTGTGAGTTAAACAGTTCTTCCAACAAGACCTCGCTCAACATCTGATCGCCTAATGGCATTAGTAACGAAGTAGGAGCAGTTCGAATATTTGGGAGCCAGTCCATTGCAAAACGCCTGAATTGGGAAGGACTTATCTCAGCACGATATGTGTAAAACATATCCCTTGTATTGGACAACGCATCACCCAACATTTCCATGAACGTTATTTTCTCTTTTAAAAATTCCCGATCGCAAAACTTACGAAGTACAAGCATTTCGGACATCATTAAATAAAGTGCTCGATTTGTTTCTCCCTCTTCAAGGAGTACATATGACTCAGCGGTTGCCCACAGACAAGCAAGTTTTACCATCTCAATGTAGCCGAAGTTGTTGTCGTTTAGATTTCCACCTACTCCGATATCAGCAACAAGGTTGGCAGCCCCATACTCATCTGGCACATTCTCTTTTCCATAAGGAAGACCAATGATTGCTTTTCTCGTTGTCTGAATAAACACATCTTCCATATGTTCATTTTCCGATGCCCACTTAGACACTTGCGCCCAACCTACCATTCGAGGCCAGATAGTGTTCATATTGAAACTGTCACTTAGTTGAGTGGGTGGAGGAGTTATTGACAGGCAAGCGTCAAAAAACTCTCTCCACGACTTACCGTCATCACTTACATCCATTGATTCTGTGGTGTTAAGATCTGTAATTAACGTCTCCCTTGGTCCGGCTTCGGCGGGAAGTACAGATAAGGCAACTATTGTAAATGTGCAGATAATTCTAAAAAACATCGGGTGTTCTCTCCATAAATGGCATTCCTAGGATACATGAGTGTACCAGATGAGGAGTGCTACTGGTCGAGATGGCCACGTATCGATATCATGCCCAATCTCACACAAACAAGGAGTTTGACTATGACGATTGTAGGCGTACCAACTGAAGTTAAAAAAGACGAATACCGTGTAGGAATGCGGCCTGTAGGCGTTGAGCTTTTAACTCGTGAGGGTCACACGGTCTTAGTTCAATCTGGATCTGGGCTTGGAAGCGGCTATGAGGATTCCTTATACCAATCAGCGGGAGCTCAAATAGTTCCAACTGCAGATGAAGTGTGGGGAACCGCTGATATGATTGTCAAAGTTAAGGAGCCACAGCCCCAAGAAGTTGCTCAAATTCGAGATGGGCAAACCATTTTCACCTATTTCCATTTTGCAGCGGATCGTGATTTGACCGTTGGATGTCTTGAACGTGGATGTATTTCCGTTGCGTACGAAACTCTTACGGATGATTTTGGACACCTTCCACTCCTAACTCCTATGAGTGAAATTGCTGGAAAACTTTCTGTTCAAGAGGGTGCAAAATATCTAGAAAGACCACAAGGTGGACGAGGGATTTTGCTCGGGGGAGTACCCGGTGTTGAAATCGGAAAAGTACTCGTACTAGGTGGAGGTGTTGTTGGAACTTGTGCTGCAAGTGTTGCTGCAGGAATGGGCGCAGATGTAGTGATGATGGACATCAACATTGACAGGATGCGACAACTGAATGAGTTTATGCCTGCGAACTGCAGAACTATCTATTCAGACCCAGAAGCCATAAGAGATCATTTGGCTTGGGCTGATCTTGTCATAGGTGCAGTTCTTATACCAGGCGCTAAAGCGCCAAATTTAGTGAGCCGTGAAGAATTGTCGTTCATGAAAACCGGTTCAGTTATTGTTGACGTTGCAATCGACCAAGGTGGGTGTGTCGAAACTGCAAAAGTAACAACACACAGCGACCCCATTTACACAGTGGACGGTGTCGTTCACTACTGCGTTGGTAATATGCCAGGAGCAGTCGCAAGGACTTCCACTCAAGCGTTAACGAACGCAACCATGCCGTGGGTTATCAAACTCGCATCTTCCTCAGCAGTTGAACTTGCAAGTAGAGACCATCACTTTGCAAATGCAATTAACACAAATTGTGGAACTCTTACTAATCGACCAGTAGCAGAAGCTCATAATTTGCCGTTTGAAGCTATTTCGATCTAATTAATGCAACCATATTTTGACAACGCAGCTACTTCGTTTCCAAAACCAGATGAAGTGTATGGTGCAATGGAATCGTATCTACTTAGTTGTGGAGCAAGCCCAGGGCGTGGAGCATATTCACAAGCGGATGAAGCCACTTCGATACTGGATTCATGCCGAAAACTACTTTGTGAACTTGTTAATGCTCCATCTCACAAACATTGCATATTCACACATAATTGCACTGACGCTTTGAACTTAGCCATTTGTGGAACCATCTCTTATCACCTTACAAGGGATGAACCAGTACATGTTGTAACAACAGCAATGGACCATAATTCGGTCTTAAGACCGCTGAGTTTTTACGCCCAACAAGGAGTAGAGTTCACCGTTGTGAAAGCGGATAAATCTGGCTGGGTGAATCCTAGCGATATCAAAAATTCTATTACTGATAACACGCGGCTCGTTGCAGTAGCCCACGGTTCAAATGTTACTGGCTCAATTCAGGATTTAATCGAAATCGGAAACCTCTGTGGGGAAATACCTTTTCTTGTTGATGCAGCACAAACAATGGGGCATGCCAAAATCGATGTGCAATCCATGAAGATTGACCTCCTTGCTTTCCCAGGGCACAAAGGTCTTCTTGGTCCTCTTGGGACGGGTGGTTTGATTATTCGACCAAGCATAGAAAAAAATCTTCTCCCTCATCGCACGGGTGGAACGGGAAGCCAAAGTGAACATCCTGTACAACCAGAATCGCTTCCTGACAAATATGAGTCCGGTTCACATAACATGGTTGGAATTGCGGGTCTTCTTGCAAGTACACAGTGGATTTTGGACAAAGGGATTGAAAACCTACAAGCAAGAGAGTTATCGCTTTGTGAGCAGTTCATCAATGAGTTGAAGAAGGTAGACGGTGTTCGCATAGTTGGACCACAAACAACAGAAAATCGGTGTGGTGTTTTCTCCCTAGTGTTTGACGATTGTCCTCATTTGATTGCAAACCAACTCGAAGATTCATTTGGCATTTGTTCTAGAAGTGGATTGCATTGTGCACCATATGCACACGAAACTATGGGAACAACTTCTCTTGGAGGTACTGTCCGTGTTTCATTTAGCCCATTCCACACAGAAGAAGATATTTCTTACCTTGTTCAATCAATTTCAAACTGCACACAAAAATGCCTTGCATAGATTAAAAAAACTTTCCCGCGGGATTGTTTTTTGGGTGCGGAGTAGTAAACGACCCGCGGGATTGTTTTTGGGTTAGCCCTCTCCGCCATCACCGCCAGAGTTCCCGCCATCTCTTGCGCCTGTGAAAGTGTACGGTGGAGGAAGATGTTGTCGCCAATCGTCATCGGCAGTAAACTCTTCAACCGCTTCTCGTCCTTCATCTTCTGAAGTTTTCATCCAATCACCCTGGCGCTTCGCAGGAATCTTCTCAGGACCTTGTTGCCAATTTTCTTCGTTGCGCAGATAAACAGTTCTAGAAGGAAAGGCGAATTCAATTTCAAGTTCTCCAGCGAGCCGAATAATGTCAAGCATAAAGCGATGACGTTCTCTTAATTCTGTTTGCCAGTCAGGGGCTGTCCAAAAAACGTATACAAGAACGTTCAAACTTGATCCACCAAATTCGTTTAACCAAACTTGGTAATAGTCCTTTCTGGTGTATGGATGCACACGAAGTAGTTCTCTAATGCCTTCACAAAAAGCAGCAATTTTTTCGGGAGGGGTTGCATAACCAACTCCTAACATCTGTTTCCACCGTCTGAAACGGCGTTTTGAGTAGTTGTTGCACTTCGCAGTTACCAGAATCGAATTTGGTATTGTCACAACAGTGTCGTAAAAAGTTCTAACTCGGGTAGATCGCATCCCCACTGATTCAACTGTACCTTCTACTCCCTCAACAATTACCCAGTCACCTATCTCAAACGGTTTATCGAGAATAACCGTAACTGAACCAAAGAAATTTTCTATGGTGTCTTTTATTGCAAATCCAAATCCAATTGCTCCAACTCCAAGACCCGCAATGATAGGTGTTAATTGAATTTTTAAACTATCAGCAAGATACACAACTCCAAAGACAATAACTACTGCTTTTAAAGTTTTTCGAAGTAGAGGAACAAGTAAATCGTCGAGTTTGTTTTTTGACTTCTTTGCTTTTTGGCTTGCAACCCATGAAATTAAATCCGTTCCTCTAAACCCGAACCAGATACAGGCAAGGGTTATGTAAATATGAATAACTGGTTGAAGAATGTAAAGAACGCCTTCTGGCAAGCCAATCAGAGGAAGCAATGCAAGCCAAATCGCCCCACCCGCTGCTCCACCTGCTGGTCTTGGAACTCGTTTAATAATTGAAACTAGTTCTGGATCATTAGTGTCTGAATGTGTAATGGAACGAAGAACTCGCCTTAACACCATTCGAACAATGAGATCGACAACAAGCCCAATTGCAATCAACAACACAATTGCAGCCCACTTCCAATACTCCATACCTATGAACTCGCCCTGAAGCCACTCAATTTCCAACGAACTCACCCATTTATCAACTGCACTTGGTGTTGGAGGGGCCGTTGCAAGCGCTATATTGATTAGTCCTAATAATTGCATGATTTGCATATTACGTTAGAACAGAAGTAACGTGGCACTGACGAGTACAGATTGCCCAAATTAACGCAATTCAACTTGTAACCCTCATAAACCAACCTTCAAATCAATTGCTTTGAGTATTTGTTTAGGAGTACATAGTGAGACGCCGAAAATGGATGCTGACACCCCATTTAGGGTTCTGAGAGTATGTATGAAACAAATTAGATTCTTACTATCAATGACTGCAATTACAAGTATATTTGCTATTCCAGCAAATGGTGGGATTATTCAGATAAGCAATGCCTCTGGTACCTTTGAATTGCAATCGAGTTATATGGATTTGTTCAACTCTGGGACACACGATTTTTCATCATTAGATCTTTCTTTTGCACATTCAGAACTTAACAATAACGGCATTACAACTGATGGCAAAATTACATTGATTCCGGTTAACACTATCGATGGTTTATCTTTTCTGACACTAGTGGATGAAGAACTTGGGGGTGGTGACTCAGGTGCAAATGCATCGCTAGGGATAACGAGCACAGCATCAAGTTCCCTTGGAATATATGTAAATGACTTTGAACAGGACTCTTGGCAACTAATTCAACCCCCATTTGGGTCACAAACTTTTGGTGCAACCTTCATCTGGGGGAGCGCAGGAAGCGGTGATGGATTTGGTTGGACTGATTTGTCACTTGGAGATTCTGTTTCCTACTCATTTGCTGAGTTAGATGGTGATAGTGGAGCGATAGATGCAGAAGCATTCCAATTTGTAGGATGGAACGAAGATAACTGGGAAGTCATTTCAACGAATGGTTTCAAATTAGACGGAACTTCAACCTTCACTGGAATGGTCATCCCAGGTCCCCCCGCTGCGCTAGTTCTCACAGCATTCGTTGTGGGAAGACGCAAAAGACGCCGCTAGACCACTTTCTCGTGTTAAAATCCGAATATGAATGAAGAAACTACCCCTGCTCCAAAGCAGAAAGTTGTAGGTTGGATTGGAGCGATTCTTGTCCGTCTTGCTGTACCTGCTTGGATTATTTTTGGCGCTATGCAAAAAGTACTTGATGGCTCTCCAAAATCACTACCTAGACCCGTCTTGGACGCCGGCAGCATACTCGGTTTTCAGGATCATCATCTACTCCTTGCCATTCTTGTGTGCATTGAATTTTTCTTCGTAGGTCTGATGCTCTTCGTACCTAAACTTGCTCGAATTTCCGCAGCACTAATGCTCTGCGTATTTTTAATTGTTCTGAGTGTAGATATGTTTGGATACGGCAACTATGAGAGTTGCGGTTGTTTCGGAGAAAAATCCCTTTCCCCAATAACCATGTTCGCCATTGACTTCATACTGCTCATCGGCATCATCTTCTGCAAACCACGAATAAGCAAGTGCCACATGAACAAAGGTAAACGAGCACCACTTGCCGCTGGAATTTTTATTTTACTTGCGTGTTTTTATACGTTCAGTTCAATAATGTACGCAAAAGATAAAGGCAATTCTGATAATTCTAATCCTTCATTACCAACCCTACCAACCTCTTGGTACCCGCAAAACATAGCTGACTGGGTTGGAAAGTCGGTGGATAATATTGAGTTGTTTAATTGGGTAAAAGAATGGCCTACTGATATTCACAATGGAAAACAATATTTCATTTTTTATTCACTAACTTGCGATCATTGCGAAGCGCTACTCTGGGAATATTTTGAATTTCCTGCAACTACAACTACTCTAATAGCAATACCACAATCAACTGATGGATTTGACTACGAAAGTGCATTTGAAAACCCTTGTTTTGATTGTAATAAAACCGAACTACGCATTGGCGCCGATTGGATAATCGGAACTCCACTTGTCGTAGCCACTGAAAATGGCATTGTGAAGTGTGCCGTAGAAAACGAAGATTACGAGGCCCCAACATGCCTAATATGGTAATGAGTGAAACTCTTCAACCTGTAATTCAACAGATTGACAACGACATCGATAATTCTATCGAACGTCTTCAAACATTTTTAAAAATCCCAAGCATAAGCACTGACCCAGAATACAAATCAGAAGTTCGTCGTTGTGCAGAACACATCACAAATGAACTAGAGTCCATTGGTCTTAACGCAAATATGCATGATACGGTGGGGCATCCAATGGTAGTCGCAACCGATGATAGTGCCGGACCTGATGCTCCAAGAGTTTTATATTACGGGCATTACGACGTGCAACCTGCCGAGCCGTTAGATGAATGGGAACACCCTCCGTTTGATGGAGTAGTAACAGAAGGACCAAGAGGTAAACGATTTGTTGCTCGTGGTGCTGCTGATGATAAAGGTCAGTTAATGACGTTCATTGAAGCAATTCGCGCTTGGAAAAAAGTACACAAGACACTACCAGTTCGCGTTGTGATTTTGCTTGAAGGTGAAGAAGAGTGTGGAAGCGAATCCCTCGCACCGTTCCTTAATGAACATAAAGAGGAACTTCAAGCGGATACTTGCATCGTATGTGACACAGGAATGTGGGATGAGGATACCCCTGCAATTACAAGTCGTCTTCGTGGACTTGTCTACATCGAAGCAACTTTACACGGCCCATCTCACGATCTACACAGCGGTGGTTACGGAGGCGCTATAGTAAATCCAGCCAACGCTCTTACTAAAATTCTAGGTCAACTCCATGATAATGATGGGCGTATTCAGATAGACGGTTTCTACGATGATGTTCAAGAAGTAAGTGACGAACAAGTTGCGCAATGGAACTCTCTTGGTGATGCAGATTCATTAATCCGTGAAAGTTCTGGTGCGAAAGCAACATTTGGTGAAAAAGGATACGGAACCCTAGAACGATTATGGTCTAGACCTACCTGTGATGTAAATGGACTTGTTGCTGGATATACCGGCGAAGGAGCAAAAACCGTAATTGGTTCTAAAGCAAGAGCAAAGATTAGTTGCCGACTAGTAGCAAACCAAAACCCAGAAAAAATTGAAAAAGCACTTTTCTCATTTCTAGAAACGAGAACGCCAGTTGGATGTAGATGGGAACTAAAAAGTTTTGGTGTATCCCCTGCTATCACTGTTCCTACTGAATCGCCGTGGCTCACCGCTGCAAGCAATGCTTTAACCAGCGTCTTCCCTAACCCCGCTGTTCTAATTGGAACGGGAGGTTCAATTCCTGTTGTTGGAGAGTTCCAAGAAATTTTAGGAGTAGATACAGTTATGGTAGGTTTTTCTCTAGATGATGATTTAATCCACGCTCCAAATGAAAAATTTGAGGTTTCGTGCTTCCATCGTGGCATTTTGTCTCATGCAGCAATCCTTGAAGCGTATGCGAACATTTCTTCTTAGTATCTGTCTCATTTCATTTGTTGCAAATTTTGGATTTGCAGCAGAAGATTTTTCCTTAGTAGTTAACAATGTTGGTATAGGCAACAACTGGCGAACTGGAGAAATTACTCCAGTAAATGTCACCGTCACATCTAGAAATAAAGAACCTATTTCTGCATGGATTCAGTGGGAAGTTCCTGACGCTGATGGTGATACGGTTCTTTGGGGAAGACCAATAACTTTGGCACCAATGGGTGAAACAACCACTTGGCTCTACGCTCCCACAAGAGGTTGGGATAAGCAAGATACAGCGTGGACAATTCGTCTCAGAGAATATGAAGATTCTTCTCCAATTGGTCAATTAGCATTACTTCGTTTCTCTCCACAGTCAACTGGCGCTCAACTTGTTGATTCTCGTTTGGAGTCCATCGCTGTCATAGGAACTAGAAGGCTCGGGCTCAGCAACTATTTACCCTTACAGCCAGAAATAAAACAAGAGGCATCGATGATTGCCTCAGGTCTAACTGCAAAAGACCTCCCTGACTCTTGGCCTTGTTATGAATCCACTGATGTTCTTGTTTGGGCAGATTCAACACCCGACTTAAATTTAAAACAATCTCAAGCAATCGAGGATTGGGTCTCACGCGGTGGACACCTTGTTATTAGTTTGCCAAATCTAGGTAATCAATGGTCGCTTGGGTCTCAAAACGCCCCGCTTGAAACACTAACTTCTGGGTTGCAAGCAGAACTTTCCCAGATAAATGTTTCAAAACTACACTCTATTTTGGGAAGAAATACTAACTGGACAAATATAAAAGTACCAATTCGTTCTTTTGGAAATTTGAAGGATAATTGGAGTAGAGATCTCTGCCCTCTACTTTGGTTAGATGATGGTCGAGTGATAGCCGTTCAAAAGAGGGTTGGGTTTGGTTCGCTAACGATGATTGGCGTTGATTTAACAAGTGGTCAACTTGCTTCTCTTGGTATTCCAGAGGCAGATGTGCTTTGGAATCGAGTTTTGGGTAAAAGATCAGACGCTCCATCAGTTAAAACAATTGATCAACTAGATGCTTCAAACAAACTCTCTCCTTCTATCCCAAAAGTAGCAACTTTGCCAACAGGAAAACTGGTGGCGCAAGAAATTGCAATGTCTACAACTGCAAGTGGAAAACTGGGAATTGTGTTTATCATTGTTGCTCTATATTGGGTTATTGGTGGTCCATTAAGTTATTACCTACTTAAACAAAGAAAAAAATTGAGATGGTCTTGGGTAGTGTTTGTTCTTTCCGCTGCAATTTTTACATTTGCTACTTGGGTTATTGCTGCATCGACATCTGGAGTTTCAGTACCTCTAAAACACTTTAGTGTGTTAGATCAAATATACGGAATCAATGGACAAAGAGTTACGGGCTGGTTCTCTCTATTCCTTCCCAATTTTGGAAAAACCAATGTATCAGTTCTAGGAGAAGAGAACAATTTATTATTCCCATGGTCTCCCCCCAACGTTTCAATGACCCCTGATTTTATTGACAAACGAGAAGTTGTCGTAAATGAGAGCAACGTTCCAAATGCATTTAATCAACCAGCGCGTTCAACTACCGCAAACTTTGCCTTTGATTGGAAGGGCTTTATAGACGAACAGTTTTATAGTTCAATCATCCGTATTTCTCCTAGTAATAGACCGAGTGTTGGCAAAACTACAAGCGACTCTAACTTTCCAGAGTTAAGAGGTACGATTAAAAACAACACTCAAGCAACAATACAAGATGTCACAATTATGTTGGTATCTAGTAGCAGACCTGAACCCGCTTCTTTTGATGTTGACAGTTCTCTTGAAAACTCTCCGACATGGATTAATCCAAAACAAAGCGGCCAAACACTACAAGAAATATACACTTGGAGGGTTCCTACTTGGGAACAAGATAGCATCATATCCCTAAGTAGTTTAATTGCAGATAGCAGTTCTTCGTTTTCAAATGAAGTAGATAATCGCTATCAAATAGAAGATGCTTTTGGAAGAGGAGCGTTTTCTTCAAATGATTGGCGAACAAGGCTTGAGATGCTATCAATCTATTCTCATCTTAAACCACCTGTTTACCAGAAAAAACCTAATTCAAAACAAGGTCCAAAGAGTCACCACACTATCAGGCACGGTGGAAGAACGTTAGATTTTTCAGAATGGTTCAGCAGACCATGTATTATCGTAATGGGTTATATTCCAAATGCACCAATTCCAATTAAGGTAACTGCAAATGGCGATAAAATTACTAAAAGCAAGGGTGTAACAATGGTGCGTTGGGTGTATCCTTTGGAACAAACCCCATGATTCAAACGACGAATTTGACAAGGAAATATGGAGATCTCATCGCTCTTGACAATCTCAATTTGGAGATTGCGCAAGGAGAGTGTTATGGATTTATTGGGCCAAATGGTGCTGGGAAAACTACAACCA
>CAZLCM010000022.1:0-11894 GCA_964558055.1 uncultured Isosphaeraceae bacterium
ACATGGAGTAACTTTTGGATTGGCGAATTATATCCATCGGAACCCTTGCATCAAATCCTCTTTGGAATGAAACAACCGCGCCAAGAACTGGACACGCAACCACAACCGTTGTGAAAAGTAACGATGGGGTTTTGCTCGTCGACCCCTCACTTCCACCTCAAATAATAAACGCGCGGTTACAAGAACGTTGGGGGTTTGACCTTTCGAAAATCACACACGTTTTTCTTACAAGTTTCGACCCCGATAGAAGAAGAACCCTTGGTGGCCTTTCGCATGCAAACTGGTTCATGTCTGAACCAGAAATACAATCTGCTGCGATTGCAATCAGTGAAGAAATACAAAAGTCAGAGGGGGATAACGAACTTACAACAATACTTGAACAACACAAGGATTTGCTTGCTGAATTTCATGTTGCTCCTGACTCGCTAATGTCTGGTGTTGATTTGTTTCCCCTTCCAGGATACACGCCCGGAAGTTGTGGGTTACTGTTGCCAACACCAAAACAAACTATTTTGATTTGCGGTGACACGATTGCAACAAAAGAGCACCTTGAACTGGCACAAGTGTTACAAAACTGCGCAAATATTGAGATGGCACAAGAGTCGTTTAAGGAGTGCGTTGAAATTGCTGATGTTCTAGTTCCCGGCAGGGATAACGTTGTTCTTAACCCAACCAGATTATGATTTCTTTTTTTCTAACTCTAGCGATTTCGCAAAACGCCCCTCCGCCAAACATTGAATTGCAAGCGGCAATGAAACTCGGTGCAATGACGGCTGCTGTACAACGAAAACTACCTGTTGTTAGTCAAGTTGTTCTGGTTCCAGACGAATCAACATATCTAGACGAAATATCAAAGTGGTCCCCCAATCAAAGATGGCCAGTGCTGTTCCGCCATGGGTCGCAAACTTCGCAATTTATACGAAGATTTTCACCTGAAAAAGTTTGGGTAAGAGAGTCGGTGGGAAAGGTAGAGAATCTTGGCAAAACAATGCAGGAAACCGTTTCAAATTCTTGGGGAGGAGGGGAAACAGTAAGAGATGCTCTAAAAGCTATAAAGTTGCCGCCAATCGGTGTTGTTATTACATCAGTTAAAGACACCGCAAGAACTGCAGCTGTTGCCTTGGCTGCAGGAAGGGGACAATTGCTTTCATATATTTCAAATGACTGGGGTGCCCAAAACAAAATTATGGGTAAGGCCACAACGTCTGCACTCATAGAAGAGGTTCGCGACTCACTTAGCAAAACAGGGCTTTCATTTCAAAACATTGGCGATGAAATTGATGCCATAACTATATGCATGACTCTACCAGCAAGGGTGAATTTTACGGCTGCTTCCGAGAATCCCGTTGCAGTTAGTGATGTCATTGGTAGAGATAAAAACGGAAACCGTTTTGCTTGGACCGGTTGGATTGAAGGGTCAAAAGCAAATGCTGCATACATGGCAATGTGTAGTTTGTTTTTGGAAAGAAGCAACTATTGGTTTTGTAATACTTATCCAAATAATGGGGGTTGGGGCAAATATGGTCTTGGGAATCTCCTAGAAATACTCCCGAAATACGGAATAGATACAACCCTTGTTGATGGAACATTAAGGTCGTTACAAGAAGCTGATTCTGGTGGAATTCGTGGTGACGTTATTTGTTTTACTTCTAAAGGTAATCAGGATTTTTTGGAAATGTCAGATGAGCGTACATCTCCATATTGGTTACCAATATTAGATACGCCAAGCGCATTATATTTTTTACATAGTTGGTCACTAAAAAATCCAAGTGGAAAAACAACAGTTGGAGGAACTTGGTTGTCTCGTGGGGTTTACGCGTACGTTGGTTCTTCACACGAACCAATGCTCCAAGCATTTGTGCCCCAAATTGAAGTTATGCGAAGAACCATGAGTTTGGTCCCCTTTCTTCCTGCATCAAGGTGGAGTACGGGTGAACATGTTTACTCAAAGCCGTGGCGAATAAACACTATTGGCGATCCGCTTATGCTCTGCCCGCCAAAACCAACGTCTATGCGTCGCATCGTTTCTCCAAAGCAAAACAGTTTGTACAAAGACCAAGCGCAGGTTGCAAAATCAAACATGAAAGTTACCTCAGAAAAGCCATCAGACGAATCGTTTGCAAAAGCGATTGATTCTGTTGTACTTCTTGGTAAAGACGATTTGGCTTGCGGCCTTTGGAAAGTAGCGTGTCAGGAAGGGTCTGCTGGTCCGATGAGTGCAAGTGCTGTTCTGGGTCCAATGTTTCGAAAAAACCAAACTGATGATTTCCTTTTTGCATTTAATTTCATCTCATCACCATCTCGTTTAGAACAAGATATGCTCTGGCATCTTGCTGGGTTATTGTCAAATACACCTTTGACTGTTCTTGTTGATAATTTGAGAAATCCATATCAAGCAGATGATTTAAAGGTAATCGCAGATAGAATTGCAAGGCAAAAGGGTAACCGCGCTGTGGTTGATATCATTGACAGAGTGCTACAGGCGGCGCGTGGTCGTAATGAACGAGAGTTAAAGCGAATGAGGAAGCAGTATGACAAATAGCAAAAAGCCAGTTGTCCTAATTGTTCGCGATGGGTGGGGTCAAAACCCAGACAACTCGATGGACAAATATAACGCGATTGTTCAAGCACACACCCCTGTTGCGGACGAGTTGCATAAAAAATATCCGACTACGTTGATTGGGACATCTGGAGAAAATGTTGGTCTTCCAAAATCCGTGATGGGAAACAGCGAAGTTGGTCATCAAAATATTGGAGCCGGTAGAATTGTTCCACAAGAACTCATGCGTCTCACATTGGCGGCCAAAGGTGGCGAGTTTAAAACTAATTCGACTGTTAAAAAAGTTTTCACTGCGGGTTGTACTGGGAACGCAACTCACATAGTTGGTTTAGTAAGTGACGGGCGTGTACACAGCGACATTGAACATTTATATGCTCTTCTTGAGGCGGCACCAAAAGATTGTAAGATTTATATTCATGTTATTACTGATGGTCGTGACTGCTCACCTTCCTCGGGGCTTGGTTTTGTTGAGGAACTTGAAGAAATTATTCGGGGAACAAACATAAAAATAGCAAGTGTGATGGGGCGTTACTGGGCGATGGACAGGGATAATAGGTGGGAGAGAGTTTCTGTTGCGTATGAAACCATGACGGGAAAGAAAACCGTACACAAACTTCGAGATAGTACAGTGCTTGTAAAAAGGGCTCATAGTGCGGTTAGTGCGATTTCTGAGTATTACAACAATCCGTCTGATGGCAGTTTGGCGGGCGACGAATTTATAACTCCAACTCAAATAGTTGATGACCAAGACAAACCATTGGGGCTTGTGCAAAATGGGGATGCTGTTTTGTTTTTTAATTATCGAGGCGATAGGCCAAGAGAATTAACAAAAGCGTTTGTTCTCTCTGATGATGAGTGGTCAAATGTTCCTCGTGGTCCATTTGATAGGGGCGAAAAGTTTGACGACCTTTTTTTTGCAACGATGACTAACTACGAGTCGGATTTGCGTGTTTCAGAAGTTGCTTTCGATAAACCACAACCTATGAAAAATATACTCGGAGAGGTTCTCGAAAAAAACAATCTGAAACAGTTCCGTTGTGCAGAAACTGAAAAGTTTCCACATGTCACTTTCTTTTTTAACGATTACAAGGAAGAGCCATTTGATAACGAAGACCGACTTCTTGTTCCAAGTCCAACCGATGTAACAACGTACGACCAGAAGCCACAAATGTCAGCAGAAGAAGTATGTAATGGTGTCGTTAATCGAATTACAAGTGGCGAATGTCCCGACGTAATAATCGTCAACTTTGCAAACGTTGACATGGTTGGTCACACGGGAGATTTACACGCAATAATCGCTGCTGTAGAAGTTGTTGATGCTTGTTGTGGAAAAATTATTGATGCAACACTTGCGCTGAAGGGAGCACTTATTGTTACCGCTGATCATGGAAACGCTGAAAAAACTTGGAACATTGAGACCAATAGCCCAGACACGGCACATACAACCTTCGATGTTCCGCTTCATCTAGTTGGAATAGATGCCCCACTAAAAGAATGGGGAATTCTCGCAGACATTGCACCAACAATATTACAGTTACTCGACATCCCAAAGCCAAAGGAAATGAGCGGTTCATCGCTTATTCCCTAATTACTTTAGTTCCCTACAAACTCGCAGGGTTATCAGTTCCAATCCGCGCCTTGCGTCTAACAAGCCGCTCCTTGTTCTTGCGTCAACCGCTACTGCTTCAGTGAAGAGGTCTGCTAATTGTGATGGTGATCGCTGTTTGGCAAGTGATAAAATCCGATTTCCGCCATCTCCAAACAATTTTAATGATTTGCGTATTTCGGCTTGGGACGAACCACTTTTGAGCATCGAAGACGCTGCGCTTAATCTTCGTGTTAAATCAACTACAGACCACATTAGTAATTCTCTTGGTTGTCTAGAAATATCTAGAAGTTCACCGAGTTTTGTAATCGCTGCTCCGCTATTGCCAGAGAGCACTATCGATTGAATTTCCCACGCTTGCTCTTCGCGACTCATGCCAACTAGTTCAATTACATCTTCTTTGGTAACGGTTGTTTTTGGGGCTACATTTGCTGCAAGTTTTCCAAGTTCAGCGTCTAATCTTGTTAAGGAAAGTCCAATTCTTTGAACAAGAAGTTGTGCTGCTTGAGAATCAAGTTCACAGCCGTGTTCCTTACCACACCGACCAACGCACCAACGAACAGAATCGTATTCACTTAGATTTTGTAATTTGTACACAAGTCCTTTTTTTGCAACTAGTTTGTCGAGTTTTCCGGGTCTCCAACTTGAAGCCCTAAGAAGAAGCGATGATGATTCCACTGGAGATTCTGCGTAACGTTCCATAGCTTGCCTGTTTGATGTTTTGCCACCATCTTTTGCGACAAGAAAGGCGTCTGCGTTGTCAACTATTACTAGTTTGTGCATCATCATTAAATCAAAGGTTCGAACCTCATCTAGAACAGTGGCCAAATCAACTGTGGCACCGTCAAAGACAATCCTGTCAATCTCTCCAAACTCATCTGATAGTGCATTTTCATAATCAGAGGTGTACCTCGACATCAAAAATGATTCTTTCCCGTGAATAATTGCCATCCGCATTGATGATTCAAATTTTGGCTGTTTTGCCATCCGCACATCTTATGTTTTATAGCCCCCTCCTGCAGTGCTTGCAATTAATTCGGCTCTGAGCCGAATTAATACGTTGGGTGGTTGTGGGTGATAGGATGCTGTAATGTTGGCACTTGAAGTAATTGAAGGTCCGGACTTAGGTGGTGTTTTTCCTTTGCCTTCAAATGAACCCCAACTAATTGGTCGATCGTCTGAAGCACTTTTGTTATCAGATCCAACGATAAGTAGAAGGCACGCGGAACTCACGCCTGATAATGAGAGGTGGTTTCTCCAAGACCTTGCTTCTGCGAATGGTACTTTTTTAAATGGTCGACTCTTAACAGACCGTGTTTCTCTGAGAATTGGAGATGAGATTGGGTGTGGAGCCACACTGTTTCGTTTTTGTGAACAAGAAACCCTGTCAGATCCACACAAACGACATGTATCCGACCCTAGTTTAGATACAAGTGCGGAATCAATCGTAGTCACGTCGCCACACTCGTTGCAATCTGCTCGGAACCACTTGCGCATGGTGCACCGGCTCACAACTTCAATTGCCGGAATAATTGATGGGAAAAACATTCTTCGACACCTTGTTGCAATTCTTGTAGATGAGTTCAAACCCGACAGGTGCGTAGGTGTACTGATGAGCGACGCAAACAAAATCACGACTTCTATTGAAGCAAACAATCAACAGATGAATGAAGAAGCGGGCGTATTCTCAAAAGTAATTATTTACCACGCATGCAATGAAGTTTGCGGAATTCGGATTCCAAACATAAATAACGATGTTAGATTTTCACACGACCAAGAGACGGTTGACAGTGGTGCAAAATCACTTTTGTGCGCACCACTCGTTGCACATGGAAAAATACTTGGGGCGGTCTTGCTTGAAATTCAATCCGAAAACCGGCAGTGGAGTGAAGATCAACTCGAACTACTAGCAACCGCAAGCGGATATACCGCCCTTGCGCTTTTAACGGCAACTTTAGCCAGAACAAGATTGCAACATGAACGACTTGCTGCGATGGGCGAGACAGTCGCATCAATCAGCCACAGCGTTAAGAATATGTTGCAAGGACTTCGAAGTGGCGCTGGAGCAATCAACCTAGCCCTTGGGCGGGGTGATCTTGAACTCGCACGTGAGAGTTGGCCAATACTTGCAAGAAACTTAGATCGTGTCTATGCGCTCACTTTCAATATGCTCGCTTGGTCAAGAACAAACGCACCAGAAATCACCTTGGTCCAGTTAGACCCAATAATTAAAGACGCTATTTCTCTCGTTCGTGCTGTTTGTGAACGCCGCTCTATCACAATTCTGTCAAATATAGAGCCAGACATGCCCCCAATTCCAATTGACCAAACTGCTATTTTGCAGGTGCTACTCAACGTCCTCAACAATGCCATCGATGCCGTTGCTTCAAAAAGTGGTATTGTTGAACTTTCGGTTTCTATTCCACAAACTGGTGAGTTCGTTGAAATCGCAATTACTGATAACGGAACTGGGATTGAGGCCGGTTGCAAAGAAGATGCGTTTCAGGCGTTTCGGACCACAAAGGGCCAGCGTGGAACTGGGCTTGGTCTAGCGGTCGCAAGAAAAGTCATACTTGAACACAAAGGTGAGATAGAGTTATCAGATTCTAGTTCTGGTGGAACCATTTGTAGAATCACTCTACCACTAAACAGAGAGGGTGATCCTGGAGATACTCATGGTCCGATGTCCACCTAGCCGACCAATGGGTTTTAGTTTTAATAACTCCCCAATGAAATGCTCGTGCTATGATGCCGTAACTTCGGAAGGATCCGACAAATATATGACAGAACAAAAACTTAATCTAGAAAACAATCAACCATCAGGCATAGACCTTGTCCGTGCCGTAAGCGGAAATCAACCACCGCGTATTATGGCTTCATCTTATCAACGAACAAGAGAAATGACCCTTGATGAGTTAATGCTTGAGAACCGAGTTATCTTTTTGATTGGAGAGATAAACCAGGCCTCAGCTGCAAGAGTGATGATGCAAATGCTCTATCTTGAAGATCAAAAACGCGGGCAACAGATTAACCTCTACATCAATAGCCCCGGAGGTGCTGTTGATGACACACTTGCCATGTACGACACGATGCAGTTTATCTCGTCTGATGTAGCCACTTATTGCATCGGTAGGGCTTATAGCGGAGCCGCTGTACTGTTATGCTCGGGAGAAAAAGGGAAAAGACACATTTTGCCACACGCAAAAGTCATGATTCACCAGCCATACGGTGGCATTACTGGCCAAACCACTGATATTCAAATTCAAGCCGAGCAAATTATTAATTCAAAAGCAACGCTTAATAAGATAATTGCTGACCACACGGGTCAACCGCTAGAGACCGTTTCGGAAGATGGCGAACGAGACAAATATTTCACAGCAACCGAAGCAAAAGAATATGGTCTTGTCGACGAAGTATTTGAACACCACGAAGACAAGAAGAAAGATTAATCACGATGTCCACACTTGTACCAATTGTTGTTGAAAAAACTGGACGAGGCGAACGTTCCTATGATATTTTCTCTCGCCTTCTCAATGACCGAATTATCTTCTTAGGTGGTCCTGTAATGGACGAGTCGGCCAACCTTGTGGTTGCTCAACTTTTGTACCTTGCAAACGAGGATTCAAAAGCAGACATAAGTTTGTATGTCAATTCTCCTGGTGGATCGGTTACCGCTGGTCTTGGCATAGTTGACACGATGAATTTTGTCCCTTGTGACATTGCAACGTACATAATTGGCCAAGCTGCATCTATGGGATCTGTTATTGCCTCGAGCGGAACCAAGGGGAAGCGATTTTCACTCCCACACTCAAAAAACCTGATGCACCAACCGCTTCTAAGTGGGGTCCTTGAAGGACAAGCAACAGATTTGGAAATAGAAGCACGAGAAATGTTGCGACTTCGAGATATTCTTTTTGAAATTTACGCAAACTCTACTGGCAAAGACCAAAAGATAATTCATGAGGACTGCGAAAGAAATAAATGGCTCGACCCACAGGAAATGTTGGATTACGGACTTATCGATGAAGTTTTAGAACAACTTCCAACACCCGATTAAGATGAAGGTTTCGTTTCAAAGATTTAGGTTTGTACTTACACTTCTTTTTCTAGTTTCTCTATGTGGTTGTTCGCGTAAAGCATTGTTTCCAAAAAACGAACAGCGAAACCAATTTGAGGCATACAACACAATGAGGTATGGGCCACAAATAACCGAACAACCAGACCTTTTTGGATTGCCCGAGCCCGCGCTGCGTGAACGACTTGGTAGCCGTAACGACTAGTCAATATCAAATTAATGGGGGACATTGCGTCCGATATGTTTGAGTTTAAAGTCACAGGGGGTGATTTGCCCGATATGCTACGTAGGGGTGACACTATGTCGTCACCCGATTCGATTTTCCCGAAAGGAATTGCTCAAGGATGAAGCCAAATTCAGCACGGATGCTATCTAAGCGTACCCAAATCGTATGGGTATCTTTTTTTATAGTTATTCCTTGTGCCCTTTTTATTCTTCAGTCGGGAACTAAAAAAGCACAAAACAGTTTATTGCTCACATCCCTCGCTCCAGTTGAAGAAAGACCAGAGTCAGACCCTGTTTTTGCCTCTATTGGCGAGGCGTCGAATTGGTCATCAATAGTAATTCATCATTTAGGACAGCCAGCTGGTGACCTAGAAAGTATTGAACGAGACCATCGAAACGCCGGTTTGAGCGGAATTGGCTTCCATTTTCTCATAGGTAATGGTAACGGTCTTGGTGACGGCGATGTTCAAATGGGCTATCGTTGGTTGTCCCAAGTTGGAGCCGCAAGACCTGTTGATATTGAGTCCAGCAATTGGAACGATGGAGTTATTAGCATTTGTCTTATTGGCAACGGCAATAGAAGGCAGTTCACAGAGCAACAGATAGTCCACCTCTCTCATTTAGTTCAGAGGTTACAAAAGGAACTTTCTATTCCATCTTCAAATGTCTTTTTAGGCAGAGAACTAGGAAGCGAAAACGATTCCCCTGGAGAATTTTTCTCTGAAGCACAATTCAGAAGCCAACTGCTCGATATTCCAGCGGATAATTAACAGCAATAACCCCTAAAAACACGCTGATTTTGGGTGTTTTTAAGAATTCACACAACGAATAGACCTCTCACAATGTATCCTGTACACATCATTTCTTAGGGTTGGTTATTTACTGCCCAACTATCATTTTCATTTCTTGTTATGTCAACAAACACTAGGTCACAACCACGGAAAATAGGTACGTATACAGTACTGGCAAAACTCGGAGAGGGTGCCGCTTCCGAGTTGTACGCTGTACAACACCCTAAAACCAAACAGGTTTCTGCGCTCAAATACGTAGAAAAGACTGACGAAAAATCTCAACGGTTCCTCGATCAAGTGGAGCAAGAGTACGCAATTGGCTCAAAACTAAATCATGATTCCATTAGGAAGATTAAAAAAATAGTCAAGCATCGAAAATTGCTAAAAGTTACGGGCATTTCAATGATTATGGAGTTGGTTGACGCTACAACACTAGACCAACAACTTCCAAAGAACCACCTAGATGCTGTTGATATCTTTCTACAAGTATCAAAGGGTCTTGCACATATCCACTCTCGAGGATTCGTACATGCCGACATCAAGCCAAACAACATACTAATTGACGAAAATGGCGTAGTAAAGATAATTGACCTAGGGCAGGCATGTGCCATTGGAACAGTTAAAAAGCGGATACAGGGAACTCCTGGATACATGGCACCAGAACAGGCTCACCGTAATGAGATTACACCAAAAACAGACATTTACAACCTAGGGGCAATGATGTACTGGACTTTGGTTGGAGAGGTTATCCCAACTTCAATGCCCCCAAAAGGAGCAAATGAAAGTTTGGTTGGTGGTGCCGTGAGCGAGGGGAATCTGAAACCGCCAACTCCACCGCATGAAAAAAACCCAAGAATACACCCCCTTCTTTCGCAACAAATTATTGATTGTGTACAACCAAACAATAATCAAAGACCAGAGACAATGGACATCGTTGTAAACCGCCTTGAACTTGTTCGCGATGTTATGCAAGAAACAAAATAGTTACTTCTTGTTTTTGTAAATATTTCGAAGGCGGGAATACTCCTTAGAACCAAGAGAAATCTCGATCGTCTTCCCATCTTGGTGCTGTTTGTGGATTTGTTTCAAAAAAGGGATACACCATCCACAAGATGTTCCTGCTTCAAGGCACTGAGATAATTGTGATGCGTATTTTGGGTTTTCTCTTTGAACGTACGAACTAAGTTTGCCCAGAGATACTCTGTGGCAAATGCAAATGTAATCCGTTTTGTTCATCGGTGGTTATAGAAAAATCAGACCCAAACTTGGCAAATTAAATGTGGTTCTTTTACTTTTCCTGTGAATGTCCCAATAGTTGTTGTCACGAGCTTAACTTCAAATTCTGGGTTCTGGTCAAGCCATTCGTTTATCTGATGGTCCATGTATGACAGAGCGTCATCGGTCAATTTGCTATGGAAGGTTCGAACGTGTGTTGCCCCTGTTCCTGTTGCATTTGGCTCTCGAAGCCACTCGCTTATTTTTTTCTTGCTTTTGTCGAATGCTGTGATTTTTTTAGTCAGCCCAAGGTCGCTATCGCTATCATCAATCGGCACATCACCGATTACTTTTGGTTTTGGTAGTGGAGGCGGTGGCTCCTGAGATTGGTTTTCAAAAATCCTTCGAACTGCCAAGATCCCTTCACCATTCACAATTTCATATTCTGTGACGGAGCCAATACCCCAGTCAACCATCATACTCCACCCGCTTGGTATCTCTCTCCAGAGAAAAACTCCACCAGTAGCAAGGCGCTTAATCTTCCCTCGATCGCCGTCTAAATCACCTTGAATTTGCAGGTATTCTGGTCTATGGTCGGGTCTTGATTCAAGGTCAACCCACTTGTTTTGGGTGATTTGATCAACCCTTTCAGTTGTTCTAAAACTGATAAGTGGTTTTTCGCCATTTGGGTCAACACCAAGCAACCAGTCATAATGCGACGTCCCGTCGGGCAGGATGTGCTGTAAAAATACAGTTGGGAATGGATTCTCTCGTGTTGGGGCTGCCATGATTTCCTTGCTTACCGTATCATGGTAACAAATATTTGTGTTGTCCCAAACGAGAAAGATTTAATATGAAATATATAACAACATCCACATTCGCTCTTCTTCTCACTACATTTGTAATTGGTTGCAGCCAACCGAGTAACACCGCTCTCTTTGAGCGAGGTGATTACGCAATGTGGCAAGGACGCTGGAGTGATGCCGCAAACGACTTTAAAACAGCCACGCTTCAGCACCCGGGTGATTGGGAAGCCCAATTTAAACTTGGAAAATGCAAAATGGAGTTAGGTGAGCCACAACTCGCCTCACAATCACTTGCTATTGCTACTGCCTTACAACCAGATAACACTGAGATTGCTGACTTGTATGCAAAATCGCTATTTGATTGTGGTGAACAAGACAAACTTTTTACCTATCTGTCAACTCGCGCAAGTGAACAGCAGACAGTCAGGGCATGGACGCGATTTGCCGAATACGCAATGGATTTAGACGACCCTGACACCGCTACTATCGCTCTTAACACCGCAATCAAAATTGGCGATGGTTCTAATGCTGACCCGTACATACTCTTTGCCACTCTTTCTCAACGATTGGGCAATAATGAGGAGGCGGTCTACTATTGGCAACAGGCATGGATAAT
>CAZLCM010000023.1:0-11668 GCA_964558055.1 uncultured Isosphaeraceae bacterium
CTTCAACACCAATCGTCCTAACCAATTCAGCCCATGGATCTTTTTGGCCATATCTTGGCAATAAACTTGGCTGAAGATTAATCATGACTGACTCATTACCAAGTAATAATCCATTAACAGAATCAAGAAGTGCTTGCTCCCTATTAGATGGAGTTAAACCAGCCCTACTCGAAGGAGGAATCACAACCCAAACAACTGGTCCGTTGCCGACATCGGGTCTAACTCCATCAAACGGAATCCATTCCTTAACTTTGAATCTGCTTGATTCTAATAAACCTCTTGCTGCCCATAGATCTACATTATTAGACCGTTGCCCAAGCATAGAGCCCTCTTCACTGTGAACGAACACTACAGTTGGATTGTGTAACGATTGCAAAGAACGCATCGCTGATGAGATAATATGTTCACCACGAAAACGTTGATCTGTTTCAATTGTTTGCTGGTTAGCAATCCTCTTAGGAAACACCATACTTGCAGGAATCATTAATGCTCGATTCTCAGACATAATGATAGCCCCCTCACCAGAAGCCATTTGCATTGCGAGTTGTCCGAGTTCCAAGTCGCCAAGTTGTCGCAAATTATCATCAGCTAAAGCAAGTTTCTTTGCCATAGACTCAAACAAATCAACCTTTGATGCGCATATTGTTGCTATCGAATTTGTCCTTCCCTTACTAAGCCACCAAGCAACTTCTGATAGTTCCTGTGACCATTGTCCATTTGCCGCAACAAGTATGTCTCTTGCAATTGAAATCTGTGGCAAAGGTTGACTTGCGTCAACCTTCATTGCTTTATCAACTTCTTTAAGAATTAATCCGCCGTCATTTCCAAGTAGAGCAAGTGACCCTGCAAGTGTTCTTAATGTTTCTTGTTCTTGTGCGGTTGATTCGATTGATGCAAGTGACTCTGCCCAAGTTGAAACACTTGAAGCAAACAGCATAAGTTCTTCAAATGAATCAATTCCCTCACTTATCGCTTGCTCAGATTGTTTTAACTCATCGCCATAAATCTCAATTAACTCTCTCAAGGTCGTGTCATATTGCTCGATTGACAAAGGATTCGCTGGGTTAATACGTTCCACCTCAATCAAGTCCGACTCCTCTTGATATCGGCGCAAAACTTCGTCAATCTGTTTTAGTACAGACCTTGAAACCGTTTTGTCATCCAACAATACAACAATTTTCCAAGGATTTTCTATCTTTTCAATAAGTTGCTGTGATTGCTCGCTGAGTGTGTAAGCACGAGTCCCCGTTGCGTCAAATCGCCACCTTAGATTCGAATTCATAGAAATTACATTTATCGATACTAACGAAACCAACAACAAAACGATACAAAGTAGTACTTGAGGAATCGAAACTCGGAATTTCTTTGTTTTGTTAATTGAGATGATTGTAATCCATCCCAAAAGTAAAATAATAGAGACAAAATACACAATGTTTGCCGAATCAATTAATCCTATTGCAAATTCACTTGTACGCAATTCTGGATCCAACCCAAAAATAATATCTGCATATCGAGTTGGTAGATAATTCGGTAAAACTTTAGTTGCTAGAGAAATCGTAAGCCAGAAAAAAGTAGTAACAAGATATGCAACTGTCTGAGAAGTGGTATTCGAAGAAACAACAAGACCAGTGCCTATAACTGCTCCACCTAACAATAGCAATCCTAAATATCCACTTGCTAATGCCCCGTAGTCAACTGAAGAATACAGTTCTAATACAAAAATTAAAGGAATCGTTGTGCATAAGACAAAAAACAAAAATAAGAATGCAGCAAGAAATTTCCCTTTAGCAATTGCGAACAAAGTAACAGGTGACGACAACAATAGTTCCCACGTCCCAACTCTCTTTTCTTCTGCTATCAATCGCATTGTCACTGCTGGACAAAGAAACAATATCAACCATGATGCGAATTCAAATACTGGGCTCATGGTTGCTAGCCCGCCTGGACTAAGCACTCGTGCTGCGAAAACTATTCCACAAGTTAAAGAAAATAATGAAGCAACAATAGCACCAGTTGGGACAATTAGTAGAGACCTCAAATCTTTAGAAAGAATAGTAAAGAAGTGATTCATGACTTCACCTCAGAAGAATGGATGATTCTCAAATAATTGGTCTCAATTGAATCAGTAACAGGTTTAATCAACCGTATTTGTCCACCGGCTTCTAATACTGAGGAGGCGACCTGTGACGCATCACCATTCACAAAACATCTCACCCAATTACCTTCTAATTGTGTGATTCCTGTGCCATCGATTTGGTTAGCAATAGTACTAGGTGAAACCTCTACTAACAATTCGGTACTTTCAGAACAGAGATCGCTTAAATCTCCATCCAGAATTCCTACTCCACGGTTAATGATAGTAACGACATCACACGTAGCCTCAACATCTGAAAGGTGATGTGATGAATAAATAATAGCAGCGTGCTCTGAAAGTTCTTTTAGAAGCAATCGAAAAGAAGCATTTTGTTCTGGATCTAAACCAGTGGAAGGTTCATCAAGCACAATCAATCTAGGTTTATGTACAAGTGCAGCAGCAAGCGCTACTCTCTGTCTATACCCTCTTGAAAGAGTTCCAATAGGTTTACGCAAGACATCCGAAATATCACACCTGTCTGCCCAGAGTGAAATTGCACTCTTTCGTTCGTTCCCAGAAATACCAAATAGTGATGCTGTATATTTTAAAAATTCGATAGGAAGCAATTCATGTGGGAGAGGAGCACCCTCTGGGACATAACCCAATAATTTTTTAGCAGACGTTGGGTTCATAGAAATGTCAAATCCATCAATTGTTACTGTCCCGCAAGTTGGAGCCAAAACACCACAAATCATCCGGATTGCTGTTGACTTTCCTGCTCCATTTGGACCCAATAGTCCCCTAACTTGACCAACTTCAACAGATATGTTGAGGTTTTCAACAGCAACCTTTGAGCCAAATGTTTTACTTAGATTGTGTGTTTGCAGCATTGAAAGAGAGGAATCGTACAAAAGTAAGCGCAAAAGAGGGAATTTTTATCAAACTCCTTTCATTGTAAAGCCAAAAAGGGCAATTCTCCGATGCAATCGTGATTGCATCCCTCAAAAAAGAGGGTACGCTTAGAGTACAGGAATTCTATGGCAGACGAGCGCCAACGCCTTCATATATCTTTTGATGCCTCAATCTCACCCGAGCTTCGAGAAGCACTATCTGAACACTTTGAAATTGTGAATGCAGATAGTGAGAACGATCTAGTTCTAACTGGAGGCGGTGAGATGCAAACAAAGATAAATTCCATTTGTGATGCTGGGATTGAGCTCACCCAAATTGATGCTTCAACCGTTAAGTCGCTAAATGTCGCTGAGCGGCTTCGGCTTATGGAAGAGAAAGTTGTTCGGTATGTACACGAACTATTAGATATGGATAACTTTGAAATTAGATTGCTTGACCAAAGAACAGGCAACCTTGAACTTGTCATTGCAGAAAACCTTACTCCTCTTAAAATCGGAGAAGTCATCCAAGCAAAAGAAATAGAAAATGGTATTTGTGGAAACGTCGCAGCAACTGGAAAAAGTTATATTTGCCCAGACATTTCAAAAGAACCACTTTACAAGCAAGGGCTGGACTCAGCAGCATCATCAGTAACAGTTCCCCTTTGGCTGAACGACAGAATAATAGGTGTATTCAACGCAGAGTCAAACCATCTTGATGCTTTTGATGAAAATGATAGAAGAATGTCCGAAATATTTGGTAGGTACATTGCAAGCGCAATGCACACATTAGATTTACTTGTTATTGAAAGGTACACGACCAACGAACAAGTCGCATCGACAATACTTGATGAACTTAGAGACCCTCTAAAAGAAATAAATGCGATTGCTAAATCACTCTTAAAGCAAGATGGAGAATCAGGGCAGAAGTTACTTGATACTGCACAAGAAATAGAACGCCGACTTCAAGCATGTACCGCTGGACCACAAACTATTATTGATGCAGATAGGGCTAACTTCATTAAGCCAGACGCGACAATGTCAGGAAAACGAGTACTAATTGCAGATGACGAAGAGGTAGTACGAGAAGGAGTCGAGGCGGTCTTATTGAAACTTGGGTGTGATGTTACTGTTTGCCTCGACGGGACTCAAACACTAGAACGACTAAAAGAAACACAGAGAAAAGGCGAACATTACGACCTTATCATTTCAGATATTCGTATGCCGGGTTGTAACGGGTACGAGATTTTCTCAGTTGCTACCAAAATGTGGCCAAATCAGCCCGTTGTTCTTATGACTGGGTTTGGATACGATCCTCACCACTCTATCATGCGGGCAAGCCAAGAAGGAATGCACACCGTTCTCTTCAAACCGTTTCGTACTGAACAACTAATCGAGACCGCAAAAAAAGCATGCCGAAAAACCGCGGGTTGTTAGTAGTTTTCATCAAATCCATTCTACAATTCACGGGTGACTAATACCAACATCGAACAATGGACAACACGCAAACTTCTCGACTGGATGACCGAGTGTTTTGAATCCAACAAAATCGAATCTCCACGATTAATCTCTGAAATGCTGCTTACACATACTTTCGGAGGAGAGCGAATTGACTTGTATGCCAACGTAAACCGGATTGCAACTGAACCCGAGCGAGAAACACTTCGATCTTATGTAAAACGGACATTAGATAACGAGCCGGTACAGTACATTGTTGGTAAAACTTGGTTCTACGGTTTAGAATTCAACGTTAATTCTTCAACTCTAATTCCAAGGACTTGTACAGAAACGATAGTTGACCAAGCGCTACATGTTGCAAAAGAGTCATCTGTGCCACTTAGAATCGCAGATATTGGCACTGGTACTGGTTGTATAGCAGTAACAATCGCCTACAACAATAAGACGTGCGAAATAGTCGCAACCGACATCTCATCTAGCCCACTTGCTCTTGCAGAAGAAAATGCTATCAAGCACAATGTAAAACAGCAAATTGAGTTCAAGGTCGGAGATGGTCTACAAGCAATTTCATCTGAACCTCAATTTGACATCATCTGCTCAAACCCCCCATATATTCCTGATATTGAGATGAAATCCCTATCCCCAAATGTACTCCACTGGGAACCAAAACTAGCGTTAGAAGGTGGTAAGGATGGTCTACAAATTATTCGTCCACTAATACAGGATGCTCCAAAACACCTTGTAGAGGGCGGCACGCTCCTAATAGAAATCGCTTCGAGCACTAGGGATGCTGTCCTTGCCATTGCCGAGGAAAATCAATGTCTTAAGGACTCAAAAATCCTTCGAGATCGATTTGGTGATGATCGGTTTTTAAGAGCAACTCGGTGCTAACGAAAACCCTCTTACTTCGATAGAATGCACGTCCTATGGCATTCTTTAAACGAAAATCGACTTCAACCCTCACGCCCCCTGCCGAAACAAATATACATAGTGTTTTCGACTCTGATACAGAAGAGAGAATTATTGAAATTGGAACTCAACTTCTCGATTATGCAAGGTCAAAAAAACAATCATGGCTCTCCACTGCATTTTGGTCTGACAAACTCATGGACTGGGCAATGGAAGATGAAGAATTCAAAATCCAACTCTTCAGGTTCGTTGACACCTTCCCGATGCTCACAACTCCAGAGCAAGTTCACGAACATCTTGTAGATTATCTATCTCAACCAAATGTAAAATTACCTCCAGGCCTTGGTCTTGGATTAAAGGCCGGCGGCATTGCTCAAGGCACGATGACAAAAACTGTCACAAGCCAAATTACAAAAATGGCTAAACGGTTTATTGCGGGAACAGACGCTGCTTCAGCACTTCCTGAACTCCAAAATATTTGGAAGGAAGGTGTTGCATTTTCAGTTGATCTCCTTGGCGAGGCCTGCGTAAGTGACTCGGAAGCAGAAGAGTACCGACAACGCTATTTAGATCTTCTTGTTAACTTGCCAGAAACTGTTTCCTCTTGGAAAGATAACGAAGTACTTGAAAACGATCACCTTGGATCAATACCAAGAACCAATATCTCAATCAAAATTAGTTCACTCTTCGCAAACACCGATCCGATTGCGCACGATCTCTCTGTAGATGGTCTATTTGAAGCACTCAAACCAATTCTCACTGAAGCGCAGAAGAATGGCACATTAATTAACTTTGATATGGAGCAGTACGAGTATAAGGACTTAACTCTCGACCTCTTCATGAAGTGCTGTGACGAAATTGATTTTACAGCAGGACTTGCAATGCAAGCGTATCTTCGCAGTGGTGATGAAGATGCAAAAAAAATAATCGAATGGTCAAAGCGAACAGGCAGAGTGGTTACCGTTAGGTTAGTAAAGGGTGCTTATTGGGATTACGAAACAATTCATGCTGAGGAAATGGGCTGGCCAGTTCCAGTTTGGAGTCGCAAGGTTGACACCGATGCGTGTTTCGAGCGAATGTCGGCTTTATTTATTGAATCCACTCCAAAAACTCAAGATGAAGGTGGAGTTAAACTCGCCCTTGGCTCTCACAACATCCGTTCAATCGCAACTGCGATGGCTCTACTTGAAAAACATAACTTGCCAATTTCTGCCTTAGAGTTGCAAATGCTCAGAGGAATGGCCGACCAACTGAAAGCAGGAGTACTTGCTGATGGGTTGCGTTTGCGTGAGTATGTTCCGGTTGGAGAAATGATTCCAGGAATGGCTTACCTAGTAAGGCGACTTCTTGAAAATACTTCCAACGAATCTTGGTTACGTAGCAGTTTCATGGATGATGCAGACGCATCACTCCTTCTCGCATCACCTCACGTTCGACATACAAGCGAAGATCCCGGAATTCAACGAATAAAAGAAGCGCCTGAACGCCACCATTTATCTTGTGCGGTCAAAGGTGTAGGCGACGAAAGACCATTTTTCTCTGAGTCGTATCGAGATTTTTCAATTTCATCTGAACGTGAAGCATTTGCTGCGTCAATAGATTCGTCTTCCGTTCCAAAAGTAACACTTCTTAAGACAAAAGAAGAAGCAGAAGAAGTAATCGCCCGAGCACATGCTGCATTTCCTGCATGGCGAGACGAAGACCCTTTAGTACGTTCAAACATTCTCGTCAAAGCAGCAAACATCATGAGGCAAAGGAGAGATGAACTTTGTGGCGTTGTTATGAGGGAGGCAGGAAAAACATGGCGTGAAGCAGACGTCGAAGTTTGCGAAGCAATTGATTTCTGTGAGTACTACGCAAGGATGTCACCAAAACTCTTCGAATACGAACGCTTAGGTGAGTTTATTGGTGAACTTGATCAACAGTTCTACCAACCAAGCGGTGTTTGTGCAGTCATAAGCCCATGGAACTTTCCAAGCGCAATTTGCTGTGGAATGACTGTTGCTGCTTTTGTAACAGGAAACACGGTACTTGTGAAGCCAGCGGGTCAAACCACAGGTATCGCAAAACTAATCTGTGAGATTCTTTGGGAAGCAGGCGCACCAAGAGACGCGTTGCAATTTGTAGCGGGACCGGGCTCAATAATAGGTTCCGCAATGGTAAGAGACCCAAGGGTTGCCATAATCGCTTTCACTGGTTCTAAGGGTGTCGGACTAGACATCTTAGAGGCATCGGGTCATGTACCTGATGGCCAACCATTCGTAAAGAAAGTTGTTTGCGAAATGGGTGGAAAAAACGCCATTATCATTGATGCTTCAGCAGATCTTGATGAAGCGGTCCTTGGAGTTCGTCAAAGTGCCTTTGGTTACCAAGGTCAAAAATGTTCTGCTTGTAGCCGTGCTATTGTGGTTGACTCTGCTCACGATTTGTTCTTAGAACGGCTAATTGAATCTACAAGGACCCTAGTTATCGGTGATGTTATGAACCCAAGCACAGATTTCGGCCCTGTTATTGATTCTAAATCTGCCGATGAAATTAAACGCTACATTGAAATCGGTAAAACTGAGGGTAAGTTAGAACTTGCACAACCAATACCAGAAGGTCTTGAAGAACAAACTGGTCGTGACTATATAGCACCACATATTTTCTCTGGAATAACAAAAGACCACGTAATTGCCCAAGAAGAAATATTTGGACCAGTACTTGCAGTAATGCGAGTAAAGGATTTTGATGAAGCACTCGAGGTTGCTAACTCAACAGAGTATAAATTGACTGGCGCAGTTTATAGTAGGAAACCTTCTAACCTTGATAAAGCAAGAAAAGAGTTCAGAGTTGGAAACCTCTACATCAACCGAGGTTCCACAGGAGCACTTGTTGGACGCCAACCATTTGGTGGATTTGGGATGTCTGGCGTTGGATCAAAGGCGGGCGGATGTGATTACTTGTTGCAATTTGTTGAACCAAGAGCAATCTGTGAAAACACCATGCGACGCGGGTTTGCTCCAGGTCTATAAGCCAATCTGATTAAGCGTTTCTTTTGAGATTGTTTTCCCAACACACAATTCTTCATCAACAACAATATCTGCGCCAGCATGTACTAAATGGGTCCCATGAATAGAGTATCTCGCTCTTGCAATTATTGGAATTGAAGGAGCAAACGCCCTTATTTGTTGAATAATTTGCGCTGACGTTCTGTGATCTGGCAATGTACAAACAAGCAATTTTGCGTCTCGTATTCCTGCATGCTCTAAAATATCTCGTCTTTGAGCATTCCCCAAAACTGAGAATGCCCCATCTTCTTTCGCTTGTTCCGCCCCAACTTGCCACAATTCGATAACTAGGGCTTGCTGATTTGCCTCAATTAAATCTTTAACGACTTCTTTTCCGGCAACACCATACCCAATCACAAGGACGTGGTTTCTCAATGAGGATATATCTTCGCTCGTATTTTCTATTTGTTTGACCCCAAGAGATGTGTCTATTTTTTTTGCAATAGGTCTCGCTCTTGAAATCAAAAACGGAGTTACTAACAAAGTAACCATTGAAGCACTCATCATTAATTGAAACAAATCGCTATCAATTAGACCGGTTTTCAATGATTCTGCACCTATGACAAAACTAAATTCCCCAATTTGTGCAAGGCACAACCCAGCCGCAATTGAAACACGTCTAGGTTGTCTACAAAGCATGGAGAGTACCAAGACAATTGTTGATTTGCCAATGATAATTCCAACTACGACTCCGATAGCAAGGATCCAATTAAATGATTCAATAATCCAAGGTAAGTCAGCAAGCATCCCAGTGCAAGCGAAGAATAACGTCAAGAAAATATATTTAAGCGGAGCCATATCACCGCGAATCTGTGAAGCAAACGGAGTTCTGGCTAAGATTATTCCTGCAACAAAAGCGCCAAGTGCTGGTGATACATGCAATTCTTCTGCTAACCACATCGATGCTAAAGCAGTAACTATGCCAAGTATCACAGGAAATTCTGTTGATCGTCGTATTAGTGCAGCACCAAAAAATCTAGGCAGGACTAACAGTCCAACTAGGAAAATGATTACTAAGAGAGCAAAAAATTTGGCTCCAGCAATTCCAACCTTGGCAACCATTTCAGTTTCTTCGGGAGAATCCTGCAGAAAAGTGATTAGTAACATAAGTGGGACTAATGCAATATCTTGAACTAGCAAAACACCAAATGAAAGTCGGCCGTGAGCAGAATCAAGTTCACTTCTATCCTGCAAAACCCTCGATACAACCGCAGTAGAACTAAGGGATGCCATTGCACCAATCACTATTGATGCTTGTGTTGAACATCCAAACAACTTAGCAACTATATAGCCAATTCCTCCCGTAACGGTTATTTGCAACACTCCGATAGGCATATTTCTGCTCATCAACTGACTTAACCGTTTGCCATTTACTTCAAGACCAATTGTAAAAAGTAATAGCGCAACCCCAATCTCAGCGATTGAGACGATTACATCCTCACTAGAAGAAATCACATTTAATGCCGAGGGTCCAACGATTGTTCCTGCAATGAGATAACCGACAATCCCGCTTAAGCCAAATTTTTCAGCAACAATGCCAAGCAATACAGCAACACACAACAAGATAGTTATATCGCCAACAATGTTCCAAAATTCCATAATACCCATCATACCAACCGCACCAAAAAAAACTTTCCCACGGCAAATACAAAAAAGAAGAATGGCCGCGGCAAAAATAAACGACCCGCGGGATTGTTTTCGGACTGTGTTCTACCTTCGTGTAGGATATGCCAAATGGATTTTCTACTTTATGCAGGACTTGGACTAGTCGCCGGAACACTCGGGGGTTTATTGGGTATTGGTGGCTCGGTTATCATGATTCCAGTATTACTATTCTTTTTCCCAAACATGACAATCCATCTCGCTCAGGCAGTAGCGATGACTGTCAACCCTGCTGTAGCGATCTCCTCTGCAGTAAAACATCATAAAAACAAAAATGTCTCATGGAACGTTGTATGGAAAGTCCTTCCCCTTTCCATCATTTTTATCATCGTTGCCGCTTGGTTTAGTAATTCAATCGAAGGTGCATGGCTCGAGTTTGCGTTTGCAACTTTTCTTGTTTGGGTACTTTGGGATCAAATTTCCTGCATTATCGGTAAATCGAAACCGAGAGCCCTATCAACAAACTCATCGATGTTTCAATATGGTGCTACGGGTGGAATAACAGGAACCATGGCAGGGTTGCTTGGAATTGGTGGTGGATTAATCCAAGTTCCTCTTCTAAATCGTCTTTGCAAACTTCCCATCAAACGGGCTATTGGATCTTCTTCAGCAATTATGTTTGTTACCGCAATTATTGGCGCGACAGTCAAAGATCTATCACTTCAAAACGCTGATCACAATGCATTAACTGCAATCAAAGGCGCTGCTCAAATCATTCCTGGAGCGTTGATTGGCGGTTGGATTGGTGCAAAAATGACAAATGCACTTCCAAGCAGCATAATTCGTACAGTATTTGCGATATTAGTAATACTCGCTGGATACAAATTGTTTGCCGGTTCAATCCCGCAGATTTTTTGAGCGGCGATCTATATTCTCACGGCACTGTAACATCAACGACTCTACTTTAGAGCGCACGTATTGAGTCCCTGTTTTTTCACCCATTTCTAACAATTCAGGTGCAGAAATTGGTTCTCCAGCTGCTGCCTCAATCCATCCACGTAATTTTGGTTTTGAACCGATTGGATATGCATCAAAAGCACCATCAAATCCGATTGGTAGTATGGTCGCTCTGCTCTTCTTCATTAAAAGCCAAAAACCACGTTGGAACTCACCAAGTTCACCATCTTTTGTCCTTGTTCCTTCAGGAAACATCATGACACATCTGCCTGCTTCAAATTCCACCAAAGCACTTCGGATTGCTGTTGTATCACTCTCTCCACGTTTGATTGCAATAACACCAAACCCTCTCATGAAACCACTAAGCATCTTTGACTCAAATAATGTATCCCTAGCAATCCCTTTGAATGGGCGATCATTTACTACCATTCCAACAATTGCTGGATCAAAATTTGATTGATGGTTTGCTACATAGAGTATTGGACCAGTCGTTGGAACATTATTCCTGCCGCGGCATTTATATCGGTAGAAAACTCTTAGTAATATTCTTAACACTAAGATCATAAAAGACCACCAAAACAAAATTCGGTAAGCACTAAGACCCGGTGCTCTACGGCTAAGTTGAAAGGTAGAGAAAATCATGCAGGAATAACTGCGCGGACAGACGCTTCAAGATGATCTACAACTTCTAACATCGTCTTATCCGAAGTATCGATGACAATTGCACC
>CAZLCM010000024.1:0-11663 GCA_964558055.1 uncultured Isosphaeraceae bacterium
GTATGTAGGAGTTATTGGGCATAGCGAAGGTGGAATCATTGGACCACTAGTTGCAATAGAAGATAAGAAACTAGCTTTTGTTGTCATGCTTGCGGGTCCTGGAGTTCCTGGTTTTGAATTATTACCTGTCCAACAAGCACGGCTTTTACAATCGACTGGCGCAGAACAAGAAATGATTGACAGTGTTATAAATGCTTCAATGTCTTTGTACGAGATTATGCATGGTTCTGTAAGTGAGGATGAACTTCGAAGTGCGATGGCCGAACTTGTCAAAGTGCAATTTGATGCACAAGAACTCGAGGTAACTGAGGAAATATTTGAACAGGCAATCGATGAAGGGATTCAAACTTTCCAATCGCCCTGGATGCAGTTTTTTCTTTTTCACGACCCAGCACCTGTCTTAGCAAAGATTAAGTGCCCAGTACTTGCTATGAACGGGACAAAAGATGTTCAGGTTGATTCAAAACAAAATCTTTCAGTTATCGAATCGACAATAAAAGAAGCGGGAGGAGACGTTACGATTGTAGAACTTGAAGGGCTTAATCACCTGTTTCAACCAGCAGTGACTGGAGCAGTTGGAGAGTACGCACAAATCGAAACTACCTTTGATCCCAAATCCCTTCTAATCATCAGTGATTGGATTTTAGAGGTGACAGATGACTACTAATAAAATGGATGACCTTGTTTTTGTTGGCTTCAACAAACAAGTAATTGCACTGGATAGATATAGCGGTAAAGTTGTTTGGGATTGGAAAGCCTCAAAGGGTACTGGGTTTCCCGCAATGTTACTTGATGGAGACAGAATAATAGTTTCGGTGCAGGGCTACACCTATTGCCTAGAACCGACAACTGGTTCTGAGGTATGGTTCAACGAACTTAAAGGATACGGTACTGGAATTGCGAACATTATTTCTATAAATGGTTCTTCATCCAAAGATTCATCTGCTCAAGCGATCACAGCCCAAGCAGCAGCTGCAGCTTCAACCAGCACGGCAGGCGTAACCACATGAGTTTTGGGCTTTCTCGCGGAAAGCAATTTGATGTAGGAAACATCGGCATTCAAATGCGTTCACTCCCGCCAAGCACAGAGGGCCATATAGACCCTAGGAATTGGTTTGACCAATTTGAATACCCATTTGAAATAGAAATTGGTTCTGGCAAAGGCACTTTTCTATTACAAGAAGCGAAGAATAGAACTGGGGTAAACTATCTTGGATTTGAGTGGGCTTCTGAATTTTATAACTATGCTGCAGATCGTTTACGTCGGAACCATATTTCAAATGTAAGGTTAGTGCACGGGGATGCAACAGAATTTCTAGAGTATTGGTGCGAAAGAGGGATAGCGGACGCGATACACCTCTACTTTAGCGATCCATGGCCCAAGAAAAGACACCACAAACGAAGAGTCATTCAGGATCATACACTCGCTACATTTCATCGAGTTTTGAAAGACGAAGGGATTTTGCATGTTGTCACAGATCACGACGATTTGTGGAGTTGGTGTGAGGAGCACTTTTCAAGGAATAAATCTCTCTTCAGAAGAACAGAATTTAGTCCTGCAGATTCAGCAAGCAAAGGTGAGTTAGTGGGCACGAATTTTGAAAGAAAGTACAAAAGGGAAGGAAGACCCTTCCACAGTGCAACTTTAATTCGTGTTTAATCAATAAACAATCCCGCGGGTCGTTTATTGTGTTGGCTTGGGGTGGGGCTAGCAGGGTCAAACTCTGGTATCTTGGGTAATATGGGTTCCCGAGTAAGTTTAGCCAATAAATGCCTTGCAATTTTTGGGACAGCAAATGTCATAATTATTACATGTCTCTTGATTGTAACTTGGGTGAAGTCTGCTGCAGTTGTGCAAGATTATCAATTAGAAGTGGCAAGACAACTAGCAGATCTTTGGGTTGAATCAGAGACAGAAACAAACGTCAATCAAGACAGCGTCACAATCCAGTTATTCAAAGCTGGTCAGATTGACATAAGCCAGGACGGTTTTGTCGATCGTGCATTAGAAGCATTTCAAAATCAAGGAAATCCAGCAACCGAATACTATGATGCGTATGATCGCGACTTTCACAACTATTTTCAGTATGCAATACCAATCACAGAATCGCAACTTAAAACTAGCCGCAACGAAGGCGTCATAGATTTTGGGTCAGGAGTCACAGACCCCGATTTGTTAGATCGGATTGACGCAGTTTTGGTTGTTAGGAGAAAAACAGATTTTGCACGAACACAATTAGTTGGGTCAAGAACCACAATTATCGTTGCGGGAATTGTTGGTGGTTTAATCTCTGTTCTAGTGTATTATTTCATTTTTCAAAAATTAATTTTTTCTCCAGTTAGAAAACTACGACGCGTATCTGAACGAGTGCAAAAAGGCGACCTTACAGCGAGGTCAACCATGCAAACAGGTGATGAATTTGAAGAACTTTCAATTGCCTTTAATGAAATGCTAGATCGCATGGAGAAAGACCAGACAAGTTTGAAAAAGATGAATGAGTCACTTGACTTGAAAGTAGAAGAACTTGCAGAGGTTAATATTGGATTGTTTGAATCAAGCCGTCTTAAAAATGAGTTTATTGCAAATGTTAGCCATGAATTAAGAACTCCTCTGAATTCAATAATTGGATTTGCTGAATTACTTGAAAACCTACCAATCGAAACAGAGAGAGACAATGAAAAACGCATTCGTTACTTACACAACATTCTTACAAGCGGAAGGTCGCTTTTGGATATGATTAACGAGTTGCTTGATTTGGCTAAGATAGAATCCGGACGCATGGAAGTAAATCCCGAACCAACAAGTGTAAGAGATTTGCTTGAGGGGTTATGCGGAATAATGGGACCGCAGACCATAGGGAAAAATTTAACCATAGATTTACAAATCGAAAGTAGTTTGCCATCTATCCAGACGGACGCAGGAAAATTGCAACAAATTTTGTATAATTTTTTATCGAACGCAATCAAATTTTCTCCTGAGAGTTCAGTAATTGTATTGAGTGCAATTAGTAAACAAATCGGGGGGGATACAAACGTAGTAAGAATAACGGTTCAAGATAGTGGACCGGGTGTCCCTGAGGATATGGCCGAGATGGTATTTGATAAATTTAGGCAAGTAGATGCGACACATACAAAAGAGCATTCTGGCACTGGTCTTGGTCTTGCAATTTGTAGAGAACTCGCAGACCTGCTTCACGCAGAACTTGGTTTAGAATCTATTCATGGGAAGGGATCTTCATTTTATGTTGATATCCCTGAAGTTTTCGCCTCAGAAACACCAGAGCCGTTGATGCCAGAATGAATTTAACTTTCGAAACATTTTTGCTTGGAATGAAGAGTTTACGATTGCATGCTCTTCGTTCTATCCTTACGAGCTTGGGGATTATTTTAGGTGTAGCATCTGTCATTGTCATGGTTTCCATAGGTGAGGGGAACAAGCAGAGCGCACTAAGAGCAATCCAGTCACTTGGCGCAACAAATATTATTGTACGTTCCCAGCGTCCCCCAGAATCACAACAGGTTGGCTCCCAACGAAGATCATTTGTTGCAACATTTGGCATGACGAACGAGGACTACCGTCGTTTGGAAACGTTCATACCCGCGGACTCAATTATTCCTCTTAAAGCAGTTGGATCAGAGATTTCAAGAGGAGCATCAAGAACAACGAGCCAAGCTTTTGGCACAATTCCAGAATTGCAAAAAGCAGCGAATCTTAGAGTAAAAGATGGCGGTAGGTATCTAGTTGCTGGTGATTTAGATAGAAGATCCCCAGTCGCCGTGATTGGATCCGAGATTGAAAAACTTTTTTTCCATCTTACAAATCCCATAGGGAAAAATATTCGAATTGACCAGAGGGTGTTTAAAGTTGTAGGAGTTCTTGAACCAGTTGGGTTAGCGGGTGGCGCCGGTTCTGCTCTTGTTGGTCGTGACCTAAACAAGGACGTTCACATTCCACTAAGTACTTCTAAATTGGAGTTTGGTGATATCGTCGTGCGAAGGCAATCGGGTTCTTTTAGTGGAGAAGAAGTAGAAATTTCCGAGTTATATTTAACTGCTCCTTCAACCGAAGCAGTTGTTCCAATGGCCGATCACATTAGAAGCGTAATCAAAGTGGGCCACCCAAAGTTACGAGATGTTGAAATCATTGTTCCTTGGGAGTTGTTAGAAAATGTCCGACGAACAACAGCAACAATGAATATTTTGTTAACTGCTATCGCAGCAATTAGTTTGTTAGTTGGTGGAATTGGGATTATGAATATTATGCTCGCTTCTGTAGTAGAAAGAACAAGAGAGATAGGTATTCGCCGTGCGGTTGGTGCTTCAAGGGGAGATATAGCAATTCAGTTTTTAATTGAAACAGGGAGTATTAGTTGCGTGGGTGGACTATTGGGTATAGTTCTTGGTGTACTGATTTCGGTTGGGCTAGAGTCGTTTTTACCTTGGATATTAAGTATCCCACTTTTTAGCAGCATCGCAGATGTAGGCGTAGGCCTTGAGACACAGATAACTGGTTGGTCAATTGTATTATCATTTCTAGTTGCTGCTGGTACTGGTCTTGTTTTTGGAATATACCCAGCAATAATTGCGAGTAAGCAAGACCCTATAGTTGCCTTAAGGCACGATTAATTCAATTGGAGGAATATGTTTTTAACACCACTATTTGTTTTGTGTTTACAGTTTGGCGAAGAGGCAAAACCAATCACAGCAGATGACTATTTTTCTATGTCTTATGTTTCAAGTTGTTCGGTTTCTCCAAACGGATTGTTTACTGCTTGGACAGAAGGAAGATGGGACAAGGAACTTGACAGAAGAAATTACGATGTTTGGATTACTAAAACCGATGGAAGCGGACTCTGTGAGAGGCTAACATTTGACGAGGCAAATGATTCTTCGTTGCAGTGGGGAAGCAGAGGGAATTGGCTGTATTTTTCATCTCGAAGAGGTGAAAGGGGTGGGGAAATGCCAAGGAACGGAAAAAGACAAATTTGGAGAATCAAACCAGACGGAACTCAATTGTCAGCAGTTACCCGTTTAAAAGAAGGGGTGAACGATTGGGTGGTTTCAGAAAATGGCAACTCTATCTATTACACAGTTGATGATAAAACACAAATAAATGATGGCTGGAAAGAACTAAGAGAAGATCATGATGATCTTGATTATGGATCCGGAATTGTTCACTACTCTGAATTGTGGAAACTAGATTTACAAAGTTGGAAACATAATTTGATTTGGGATGAAGATAGGGTAATACAATTTTTTGACCCTTCTCCTACCCAAGGGCAGATAGCAATTGTGACCACTCCAGACAATCGACTTATCACTAATGAGGGTTTGTCCACAATTGGTGTCTATGATATAGAGTCCAAACAGACAATTGATATTGAGGATGCTCTTTGGAGAGAGGAAGCTCCATCACCATACGGCTGGGTCGAATCACCCGATTGGTCAACTGACGGGTCAAGATTAGTTTTTACAGTCGATTTTGATGGTTATCCAAAAGAGATGTTTGTTGCTACGTTAGATTCTGGAGAAATATTAGTTCAACAAGTAAATCGATCTAATGAGGTTTCCGTTGGCTTTGATCCTCGCTGGTTTCCAAACACACACGATTTAATCTACATTGCAGAACGAGGGACAACAAGGCCATTGCTCAAAGTAGAGAATGTTGGTCACGGAGTCCAAGGAGAAACAACAGAACTAACAACTGATAGTTTGGTTTGTTGGTCTTTTAGTATTTCTAATAATGGAAAGTGTATCTCTGTTGTATGTGGCTCAAAGGACTCTTCATCAATTGTTGGGGTTGTCTCGGACGATGCCGTGGTGGAGGAAATTGCAAACCCAAATCATTTTGTTGAAAGTTGGGCTATTCCAACTATTGAGACCGTCAACTGGAGCGCACCTGATGGAACTTTAATAGAAGGAGTTTTGGAATATCCTGCAGGATACGAATTTGACCAAGGGGCACTTCCGATGTACGTGCATTTACACGGTGGACCAACTTCAGCAGTAACACAAGGTTTATCGATTTCTATGTATGGACGTGGGATGCTCCCATCTGATGGTTGGGTAGTGTTTAGCCCCAACTATCGTGGTTCAACTGGGTACGGGGATAAATTTCTTACCGACCTGATTGGACACGAAAATGATATCGAAGTACAAGATATTCTTTCGGGTGTTGACGAAATGGTAAAACGCGGTATTGCCAACCCAGACAAGTTAGCAGTTGGTGGGTGGAGCAATGGGGGATATCTAACTAATTGTTTGATTGCAGCAACCGATCGCTTTAAAGCAGCGAGCAGCGGGGCTGGTGTGTTTGAACAAACTATGCAATGGTCAATCGAAGATACACCAGGACACGTTGTGAATTATGCACAGGGTCTGCCGTGGGAGGTCTCTAATGAGTTGCAAAGGATGTCGCCACTCTTTGAGGCAGATAACATCACAACGCCAACAATCATTCATGTTGGCGAAGGTGACGAACGTGTACCTGCCGAGCAATCAAAAGCACTATTTAGGGCGCTTCATGACTATTTAGATATTCCAACTCAACTTGTAATTTATCCTGGAACCGGACACGGGCTTTCAAAAATGTCTCACAGGAAAGCCAAAATAGAGTGGGACAGAGCGTGGCTGAATCGTTGGGTCAAAGATGAGGAAGTCAACTAGAATTTCTTGAAGGAAGAACCTGAACCGTTGTCTTACCGTTGTTGTAATTAACACGACGGGAACTAAGCCCTTTTGGTTTAGTTGGCTCAAATGGGTAACCTCCAATTTGCCTGTGCATATAGTCGGGGGCATTTATTAACAGAGTTTCTCTGAAACTTTCGATAGTACAATCGCCACCATTTTGTTCCCATTGATCTGGTTCAACAAATTTTACGATAAGCCGAATAATTTTATCTATTTGGTTTTGTTTTGGTTCCCTTTTTTTATTATTCCCACCCGAACCAAACCCAATATTTGGTCCACCACCGGAACCGCTAGTTCCCATTTCTGGAGCGTCATCGAAATCACGAATCGTGAACAATAAGTCACTAATTGGGTACTGGATTAGTTTTAACGAAGACCTTTTAGAAAAGCGTGATTTTAAACCTACCTCAAGAACACCATCTCTTATCTGCCAAGCAATATCATCATCTTCGCTTAGTTGTTCCATTATTCGTTCTAACACAACAATTGCTGGTTTTTTTTCAAGCGTTAAATAAATAGGTGTAGTTTTATTTATCCCTTCTAAGTGAGAGGTTTCCCAATACACCTGCATTAGTACTCCGAGCTCTTTACGTAGTTCGTTCATTACAGAAGTTGCCTGTTCGCCATCAGTTTCTATTGAGAGGTCTGTGTAGATAAGTGCCCCTAGTATTTTTGCATGAGGATGTTCGGATTGTGCGTTAGATGTAACAGAACAAAAACACAAAACGAATATACCTAGCACTTTATTTATGTATTGCATATAAGGAGTATATGCATTAACGGGTTTTGGAGGCAACATCAAAAGCTTGAATCGCCTTTGTGGCACCTAGCAGAGCCATCGCGGTTGCTTCGGTTGGCATTGAAGCATCCCAAGTTGCTGCGCGAACACCGCCAATAGCAAGTTTTGGGTTCGAAAATGTGTTTGCTCTTTGCTCGGTTGTAGTTATCTGTGTTAGGTACCTAAGCGCCTTGGTGAGAGATAATATTGCTCTTGACTGATTAGGGTTTGGAGTTTCAGCAAATCGAGCAAGCATCGGTAACATCCTTATGCATCGAGCATCTACAGAATTAATGTTATTTGACATTAACTCAAAACCACCAAGGTGGTCTGGGTCGTTTCCTTCTGTAACTTGGGAAACAACACAAATTGAAAACAACTTTTGTGCTATATCGCTTTCCAGTCCATCATTCGAATTTTCAGAAATTGCATCTATTAGCCAAGGGATAGTTGAAACCATATTAGAAAGCGGAATTCTAGTCACGCACGTATAGCACATTTTCTCAGCGAGTAATTTTGTGGATTCGTTCTCGCTATTGTTTGAAATAGAAACGATAGCACTTGTAAGTAATGAAAAAATGTGCGGCTTCTCATCCAAAACCTCATCAGTTACGATTTGCTTGCAACTCTCAACAACTTGGCTTCTACAGTAATTGAACAGATTGGGAAACTTTTGGTCTAGACCAGCATTGTTTGCTGCCAATACAACAAGGGACGCGGCTACACCATCGGAAAGATTCTTCGTTTTTTCAAAATTACCAACTATGTTTGAAAGAATAGAGTCAATTGCGTTGTTTGATTTGGATATATTTGCTGTTGTGCAGATAGAGGAATATGATTCAAGAGAAGTTGCAACTAAAACTTGTACAAACGCGGTCGAATGTGGTGGAGAAAGAGAATCGGTTTCTGGCTGGTATCCGCCAATTACTAATCCATCATCGTTCGTGCAAGCCATGAGGTGAGAAGCAAGAAGATTAGCAAGGTTCTTAAGATTCTCAGAAGTAATATCCTTTTGATTTACAAGTTTATCGCCTCTAAACAGTTGGCTTATTTTTTTACCAGTGCCAGTTTGCGTGAAAGTGATGGTTGGCACTTTGTAGAGCGTTACATCTTCTTTCTTAGGAAGCATTCTTGAAAGAGCGGTTGCTGGGTGAACGCCAACTTCAACGCACAATGCTTCAAGTGATGTGGTGATGTTAGAATCAGGAACAAGACGCAACTCTGCTGGAAGGCGAATTGCCCAGTTACTTCCCTTTCGAACTGCTATTCCATCAATACCTTTGTTGACAGAATAAGAGAACTTTTCCAAACTTTTGCTTGGAGATGGTTCAGGGGTGGAACCAATCTCAAGTTCTATAGAAAGTGATGCTAGCGCGTGACTTTTGAATTCAGGTGTAAGGCGGCGAAGTATTTCATGGTGTTTCAAATCATCAAATGCATGTTGTGCACTTTGAGCAATGGGGTTAACGTTTTTAACAGACGATGTTCCAACCCCAATAACCTCGCCATGGTGCCTTAGTATGATGCAAACAGAAGAATTATCAGGGAGCAATGATTTTGTTTCTTCGGATTTTATTTGCAAATCATTATCAATCCACTCCCTAACAGTTTTAATTATAGATGTTGCATCTTGAACATTTGGCAGATTTGCGCCCGCACAATCGTTACAAACGGAAGCAAGAAGTAGCAAAAATGTACAAAACCAGCTCAAAATCAAAGTTCTTTTACAAAATGATAAATAATATTTGCATCTTACTAAAGTTGTTGCATGATTACATCGTTCTGGCGACAAGTGAAATAGAAACAGAGACGAGATTAGAGAGATGCGAATTCTGAAGCACGCAACAGAGTTGACAAGACATAGACGCAAAGTGGTCATAATGACCTTGCTAACGTTTTTAGCACTTTGCTGACTTCAGAGATCGATGTATGGAGAAGAGAGAAGAAAAGCGGCCCGACTCAGGAGAGTCGGGCCGCACTCTTTTGAATTCAAAAACCAGATTTACAACTCAATTTTGTCAGTGCCAAGGGCACCGTGATCGTCCATTCCGCCACGCTCTGGAGAACCTGGTTTTGGAACATGTGTTTCCCAATCTTCTTCTACTTCTTCACCAGAAGCAGCGCGTTTGAGAGATAGTCCAATTTTTCGATCATCTAAGTCGACACGAAGGATCTTAACATTAACATCTTCGCCTGGTTTTACAATATCTTGAGGGTTGTCAATCTTTTTGTCCGCTAGTTCGGAGATGTGAAGAAGTCCTTCTAGACCATCTTCTAATTCAACAAAAACTCCGAAGTTTGTAATTTTTGTAACTGTTCCGTGTACAACCATTCCTGGCTTATACGCTTCAGGAATCGCTTTTTGCCATGGATCCTCATGCATTTGTTTCATGCCTAGTGATATACGCTGTTTTTCTTGATCAATTTCAAGAACCATGCACTCAACCTCATCACCTTTTTTATATTTTTCATTCGGATGTGCTATCTTTTCGGTCCAAGAAATATCACTTACATGTAGCAATCCATCAATCCCAGGTTCAATTTCAACAAACGCTCCATAGTTGGTTAGGTTTCTTACTGCACCAGACACAATTGTTCCAATAGGATATTTTTCAGAAACGATCTCCCATGGGTTGTTTTCAACTTGCTTCATACCAAGTGAAATTTCGTGTTTGTCTTTGTCAATATCGAGAATGACAACATCGATTTCATCACCAGGTGAAACAATTTCGCTTGGATGGTTGACTCGCTTGCGCCATGACATCTCAGAGACGTGAACAAGTCCCTCAACCCCATCTTCAAGGTGGACAAACGCACCGTAACTAACGAGGTTTACAACCTTTCCAGTTACCCGTGTCTTAATCGGGAATCTTCCTTCGATGTCATCCCAAGGCGAAGCTTCTTTTTGCTTGAGTCCGAGGGCGATTTTTTCAGTGGCGAAGTCGACTTTTAAGACCTTGACCTCAATGTCATCCCCTGTTTTACAAATATCGTTTGGATGCTTGATTCGACCCCAACTCATGTCGGTCACGTGAAGGAGACCGTCTATACCACCCAAATCAACAAAGGCACCGAACTCGGCAACGTTGGTAACTTTGCCGACAATAATGTCGCCTTCGCTAATGGTGTTTAGTAACCGCTGTTTTGCTTCATCGCGTTCATTTTCAATAAGTGTTCTTCGGCTTATGACGATGTTCCGCCGTGGCTCATCGATTTTAAGAATTTCAGCGCGAATGGTTTTACCTAGGAAATCATTAACATCACCAGGTCTTCGAACATCAATCTGTGATGCTGGTAAAAACGCAGGAACGCCAATGTCAACTAAGACGCCGCCTTTAATCCTTCTAATTCCTTTGCCTTCAACAATGTCACCTTCGTTATATGTTTCAAGCACCTTCTCCCAGTTACGAATACGGTCGGCTTTTCTTTTTGATAATTTTATGATTCCGTTTTCATCTTCAAGGTCTTCAAGAATCACTTCAATAACGATTCCCGATTCGAGGGTGTCCCAGTCATCAAATTCACTTTTGTGAATGAGTCCTTCGGACTTAAGTCCCACATCAATGACAGCATCATCTCCAGCTTTTCCAACAATTTTTCCTTTGAGCATATTTCCTGGAATGAGTTGTTGGATTTCACTTGAAATTAGTTCATCCATATTGCCGCTAGCAACTTCAGCTCCGAGGGCTTCTTGGATTAGAGCGTCGGCTTCTTCGAAATCAATACCAATATCCGCAATCAGATTGTGATCTACCATGTGAGTTTGCGACTTTATGTTTCGTACTTGGCTGCGTGGTCGCTTGTCGCAGTTGCTTTGTGTGAGCCGCAACTCCTTTGAGCACCAAACTCAACTTAGAGGGAAATGCGGGGGTTCACATGCCTGCTGAAAAACACAGGCGAGCATCGCATCTTACCAAAATAAGTGCTGTTTTGGGACAGTTATTTGCTTGTTAAGTGTGTTTTTGCGAGCAAAATAAAGCCAATCCCCCCTATAGCCGAAAGCGACGCACCAATAAAGAAAACAAATGCACCACCATCGTAACCCACGCTAACTAAATATGAGTAGATTGCCATACCAAGCGCAGGTGCTAGGAGACCTCGAATTCCGGTTAGAGTGACGTGTAGCCCCATGTATCTAGATGATTGCTCCACGGTTGCGTAGTCCTGATGTCCAAGGTTCCAAGCAAGCACTCCG
>CAZLCM010000025.1:0-11090 GCA_964558055.1 uncultured Isosphaeraceae bacterium
CGGAATTCTTACAGGCAGTCCACGAAGTTGTCTCATCGCTTGAAGTAGTTATGGACAGGCGACCACAATACGTGAATGGAAATATCTTAAGCCGTATAGTTGAGCCAGAACGCGCATTCCAGTTTAGAGTTCCATGGGTAACTGACTCAGGTGATGTTGAGGTGAATAGGGGATACAGGGTAGAGTTTAATAGTGCAATAGGACCCTACAAAGGCGGTCTTCGTTTTCATCCGACTGTGAATCTTAGTATTTTGAAATTCCTTGGATTTGAACAGGTCTTTAAAAATAGTTTGACTACATTACCTATGGGTGGAGGTAAGGGGGGTGCTGACTTTGACCCTAAAGGTAAGAGTGATGGTGAAGTTATGCGATTCTGTCAGTCATTTATGTCAGAACTTTTTAGACATATAGGCCCAGATACAGACGTGCCTGCTGGCGACATTGGCGTAGGCGGCCGAGAAATTGGATATATGTTCGGTGAGTACAAAAAACTCACAAATACTTTTGTTGGTGTGTTGACTGGACGTGGTCTTGAATGGGGGGGTAGTTTGATTCGACCTGAAGCAACTGGTTATGGCTGTGTTTATTTTGCAGCAGACATGCTTGCTACACGCGGTGATACTTTTGATGGTAAGACATGCCTAGTTTCTGGCTCTGGCAATGTGGCTCAGTACACTGTGGAAAAAATCAATCAACTTGGTGGAAAAGTAGTAACACTTTCAGACAGCAGTGGTTGGATTTTCGATGGTGATGGTATTGATGCTGAAAAACTTGCTTGGGTTATGGATTTGAAAAATAATCGCAGAGGACGTATAGGTGAGTATGCTGAGCAATATACAAACGCAGAGTTCCATGCTCGAGATGACTCGCTTGATCATAACCCGATGTGGTGTGTAGACGCTGACTGTGCGTTCCCTTCGGCAACACAAAACGAGATTAACTCAGTTGATGCAGCAAACATGCTTGCCAATAATGTTTTTGTAGTCAGTGAAGGCGCAAACATGCCAAGTACCGCAGATGCTCAAAACGAGTTTATAGATGCTGGTATTTTGTATGGTCCAGCAAAGGCCGCAAATGCTGGCGGAGTTGCAGTGTCTGGCTTAGAGATGGCACAGGCAAGCCAAAGATTGTTTTGGACTCGTGATGAAGTCGATGCTAAGTTGCGTCAAATTATGTCGAACATCCACACACAATGCGTTGATGCTGCAAAAGATTTTGGATGCGAAGGCAATTATGTAGATGGAGCAAATATTGCTGGTTTTGTAAAGGTGGCACAAGCAATGATGGCACAGGGTGTTGTATAAACAATAGATTTTCGAAGTTTAAAATAACCGTTTTTGTCTTTGATTTTGCATTATTTGTGCTATAATTGGACACATAGGGGTAAGCGTTGCGGTACATAGGAGTGTCGCAACATTTGATAAGCAAATTGAATTAGCGCAATCCAACTAAGCGCTTTTGGTATTGTTAAGCGAGATTAGTTTCTCGCCAAGGAGCAATCTTAGTATTGAAAACTATGAACACTATTGAATTTGGTGATCGTGTGACACATCCAAAGTTCCCTGAATGGGGTAGTGGTGCTGTTATCAAAGTTGAAAATGCTCCAGTTAATGGGGAGCCATCTAAAAGAATAACCGTACGCTTTACGCACGCTGGATTGAAAAAGTTTGTTGGGGATTCAATCCCATTAGAAGTCATGCTCAGTGCACACTCAATGCCTGGAGACAGAGATGGAAAGAGACCTGCTATTGCTGAAGTGGAGGACTTGGAACGCTCTGGTTTGACACAAGCAGTCGAGCAAAAACTTGAAGAAATCATGTTCAATATACCACTTGCATGTCGAGATCCGTTCAATACAATTGAGCATCGGATGCGAAGGACTTTCGAACTCTATAAATACGATACAAGTGGCAAGGGATTGATGGAGTGGGCTATGGCACAGACGGGAATGGATGACCCACTAACTCGATTTAACAGGACAGAGTTAGAAATGTACTTTAAACAATTCTCTTTTTTACTGAAGCAACATTTACAGAAACTACTGGGGGAGATGCACTCCGATAAGGAAGCACTAGGTCAATTACTCAAAGAAGCTCCAGAAGGTGCTAGACGAGTTATTGCGCAATTACAATGAACTAATCAGCACCGTCACTTCCGAAGAAGTGATTGTCATCTTGTTCATCTTGGCGAGTACTGTTTCGGCGAATCTGCTCTACAAGTTTTCTTAGATAAACGTTTTCTCTTCGAGTTGCTTCCAAATCGAAGACCATATATTTCACACTCAGTCGAAGATAATCTAGCGAGTCCTGAAGTTTTGATACTGATTCTTCAATTTGAGATCTCTGGTTGCCTTCATGTTGGCATAGTTTCTCAAGTTTATCTCGATATTCGTTTGGAAGTGTTTGCAGTTGTTCAATAAGCCGACACATTCTCTCTTCAATATTTCGCTCGTTCATCTCTATTCTCTCTCTAAATTCTCTTGTTTGTACTGACAAAACGTTTGCTACACTCCCAAGATGCATCAACTTGTGACTGCGTCCACTAAATGGAACAAATACTCTTCCGGTGAAGTAAAAACAGAGTTTCTCTCGGACGTTGAAATCAGGTTATGAGGATTGTGCTCTCTAGAAAAGCCGTAGGGCACTGTATGCGAACCCAATAATCATGATAATGACTATGAGATATATCATTTTCTTACGAAAATCATTCACTATTGGGTCACGATGGGATGTTCCATTTTTCATCCAAGCGCCACATGATGGACACTGCGGAGAGTTTTCCCAAATCTCATCTCCACAATGTTGGCAATAACCCGTTTCTTCAGAGGAGAAACGTTCTATGTCTTCTTGGCTTGGAAGTTCATCGTGCAAGTAAGTTGATTATAAAAAAACAAGCCGACCTGTGTCGGGTCGGCTTGTCCTAGTTTTAGAATAATGATTGTTTACTTCATGGGTTCTTCTATTGTGTCTACTGTGACAGTTTCAGTAGTGGTATCACTTTGACTACTCCATGCGTATGACTCGTCCAAAGGTCTTAAGTAAATCTCTACACGTCGGTTTTCTTTTGTGCCGTCAGTACGGTTTTCTACCAGAGGTCGGTACTCACCATATCCAGAAATTTCAAACCTTGAAGCATCGATTCCGTTTGCGGCAAGTGTTTTTGCAACAGTTGCTGCTCTTGCAGTTGATAGTTCCCAGTTAGTTGGATATCGTTGCGCAGAGGACTTTGGTTGGATGTCATCAGTGTGTCCGACAACAACTATTTCGAAGTTACTTGCTTCAGGAGAATTAAGAATACTAGCAACTCGGTTGATTAGTTCCGAAGCACCCTTTCTTAGTGTCGCTCGTCCGCTTGAAAAAGTAAAATCACTTCCAAAACGAATCATACCTGTTTCAGCGTTAAACCACATATCATCAGGGTAATTTGCTGCGAGCGCCGCAAGTTTCCTTTGAGTAGCGATAGGTAGGGGACCAAATTTAATATCAGTAACATCAGTTAATAGTTGAGTGTTTACTGCATCGAGATTGTCCAATTCACTCTCTAGCAAATTGTATTGATCTTGTAATACGTTTAAGTTTGAATCTGCTTGAGCGAGTTGCCGATCTCTTGCAGCTAGTGCACTTTTTGCAGTATCGCATTCAGTTTGGGCTGCAATTAACTGCTCTTGAAGAGAGTGTGTAGTCGTTTTATTTGTGTCGTAACGCTCAGACCTAACACAGCCAGTTGCAAAGAACAGGGCAAGCGTCATAGTTCCCGTAGTTAAAAGAGTTGATTTGCGCATAATAGGATTCTCCTCTGTTGGCGCTATTTGGTCGGGATCCGTCCCAACTTAGTGTACAGTGTAACAATCAAATTGAACTGTTGTTCTCTTTTTGAGAGACGGAATGCCTAGATTTCTTATACATTCTGACGTTATCGCCGATTATCGTGGCATTCTCGCCTCGCCGGGAGCAATTCTGATCGATGGAAATCGGATTGAAGCAATTGGATCGCCACAGGATATTGGCCATCCTTCTGATGTTCCAGTTGTCAAAATAGATGGATTAGTGACACCAAGTTTTGTCAATGCACATGCACATCTCGATTTAAGTGGGTTGGGAAATGTTGCATTTAGCGATTCTTTTATCGAATGGCTAATCGAAGTGGTAAGACCAATCAGAATAGATCCAGCGCGAATTCAATCAGATGTGAGAAAAGGGATAAAACTCTCACTTGATGGTGGGTGTAATGTTGTTGGAGATATTGCAGGAACAATTGAAGCAGCAGAAATCGTGAAAGAATCTGAATTGATATCAGTTTCGTATGTAGAAATAATAGGTAGTGGTAAAAATTCTGGTGAGGCAATTAAAAAAGTAAATGAGATACCAAACCAATTTGAAGTTACTCCACATGCTCCTTATTCCTGCAGCAAGGAAGTTTACGAAGCGTGCTTTTCGACTGGCAAAAAAATTGCAACACATTTATCAGAGTCATTATCAGAAATCGAATTCGCACAAAACAGGGGAGGCGATTTTGTTGAAGCGATGAAGCGGATGGGTGTTTGGGAAGAATCAATAAAACCTTATGGGAAACACCCTATAGATGCCATCCTAGAAATAGCAGGAAACGCAGAATTTGTTTCCGCACATTTAAATTACGTTGACGATAACCATCTTGAGTTAGTTTCCGAATCAAATATGTCGGTTGCATATTGCCCAAGAGCTAGCGAATATTTTGGTCACAAGAATCATCGATGGAAAGAGATGCTTGACTGCGGAATTAATGTTGCACTTGGAACGGACTCTTTACTATGTCTTGATACTCCTGACCGCATTAGTGTGCTTGACGAGATGAAGTTGTTGTACCGGCGTGATGGAGGAGAACCAAACACTCTCTTTGCTATGGCAAGTGTGAATGGTGCAATTGCACTTGGTTTAGATCCACAACTAGTTTCTCTTAGTGAAGGGGAGAACGCAGGGCTTCTAGGATTTGATGGATTAAACTCACTTCAAGAAGTATTGATCTCAGAGGTGCCACCGAAATGGATAACACCACAGCACAAAATTAATTGAAAAAACGCCATTGAATCGCTAAAAAAACCGCATATTGTGGCGCAATTGGCAAATTCGCCGATATGATGGCGTCCTTTATGAGTCAGATAACAGTCCCCATCCCATTTGATTGGACCCATATTGCTACGGGTACACCTTACTCACCAGCCGCATATGCCTTTGTGCAAAATGGCCTTGGATACACAACTGAAATTTGTAGTGAGCAGACACATGAGTTTGAACTTGATGAGTTTGACAGGCATGTAAGTGGCCAACAACTTTGCATGGGCTTACGGGACTTTGCGATTGATTCCTTTGGTCTACTAGCACCCGTGGTTCTTCGACATTGGGGTATTAACAGAACTGAGGACTTTGGTGCGATTGTATTTAGGATGGTTGAATTTGAGTTGCTAAGAACAAGTTCTCGTGATTCAGTAGAGGATTTTCGATCTGTTTTTCAATTCGACGATGCATTTCATAGCGGCGAACTGATTGATTTCATTGGCTCAAACCAATAAGGTTCTTATTTGATGGAAGACGGTTCGAGCAAATCAACTAAACATGATTTGACAAAGTTACATCTTTGGCAAATTCAGTGGGTACGGGATTTGTTTCTACTTCTAATCGTATTTTGTGGTGTTTGGCTTGGATACGCGATGCGAGACATTACGATTCCGCTCCTTGTCGCACTGCTATTAGCATATTTGTTTGAACCACTTATTTCCTATCTGGCAGACAATCCCAAGTTTCCTCTTGGAAGAATCCCCGTTATTTCTGGAATTCTCGTTACGCTTAGCACAGGTATCCTAGTAATTCTCGCTGTGACGGTGCCACTTGTTATTTCTCAGACATCGTCTTTGGTTCATGAAGTTCAAGATGGCCACTTAAGGACAAAGTTAGAACAACTTAATACTAAGTTTGTGCCTGAAGACATTCAGGAAGACGTTGGGCATACATTGAGTTATCTTCCATCTGGAGCGGAAGTTGATAAAAAGAAGAACGATTCACTAGATAACGTCGAGAATGCTGATTTGTTCTCACTTGCAAAAACAACTGGCGGGGTTGCTCTTGGGCTTGCTGGAAAAGTAATTAGTGTTTCGATACTTGTTGTACTAATACCATTTTATTTTTTCTTTTTCAGTTTATGGTTTCCGAAAGTAGTCGCATTTGCAAAAGGGCTTGTTCCAGATAGCGGGAAAAATGATACTTTTGCACTTTTGGAAAAAATGGATGCTGCAGTTGCGGGATTCGTGAGGGGGCGAATTGTGATTGCTTTTATAATGGCAATAATTCTAGCCATAGGTTGGCTTATCGTTGGTGTTCCGTATGCGATTTTGCTCGGAATTGGAGTGGGTGTTCTCTGTTCAGTGCCATTCCTAGGGCTCATTGGAATACCTATTTCAATTGGGCTTTTGTTTTTGGACCAGTTAGGTGTTCCAGAATCAGAAAGAATGGTGTGGTGGGGGATATTACTTTGGCCAACACTCGTCTTTGCGATTGTTCAGGGGCTTGATGGTTGGTTGTTGACTCCACTTATTGCTGGTAAAGCAACTAATCTGGATCCAGTTACTATTTTCGTAGCAGTCCTAGCAGGAGGTAGTGTGCTTGGTGCGTATGGAATGTTGCTTGCAATTCCATTTGCTGCTTGTATTAAGATACTCATTCAAGATAGGTTGCTACCTAAAGTCCATGCATGGGCTCGAGGGGAATCGGATGATCCTTTGCCATTTGACGATTAACCTAAGCAGATTTATCAACCCGCGTGTTAATTAAATTTATTTTCGTCGGCGTTGTTTGAAGCGTTTTTTGTGGCTTTGGGTCTTAGTTGAGCCGCGGCCAGCGAGTCCTGCCAAGGCAGATGGGTCGATATCTCCACCAGCATTTTGTAGGGCGGCCATTTTTTGAGCCATCCCGCCACCTGTCATTTGCTTGGACATCTTTTTCATCATTTGGAATTGCTTCACAAATCGATTAACTTCTTGTTGATTTGTTCCTGAGCCATTTGCGATTCGCTTAACTCTGCTTTTGCCAAGGAGTGTTATGTCCTTGCGTTCCTTTTTGGTCATTGAACAAGCAATTGCTTCAATTCGGTCGAATTGTTTATCATCTACTTGCATATTCTTTAGTGCAGAACCTACGCCGGGAATCATCCCGAGTAACTGTTTCATCGGCCCCATGCGTCTTATGGATTTGAGTTGTTTGATGAAGTCATCAACGGTCATCTTTCCGCTTGCCATCTTGTCGGCAAGTTTCATCGCATCGTCTTCTGAAATCTCTTCTTGCGCTTTTTCGACTAGGGATACGACGTCTCCCATCCCAAGTATTCTGCTAGCGATTCGGTCTGGGTGGAACTCTTCAAAATCAGCAAACTTTTCACCTGTACCAATAAATTTAATTGGAACTCCAGTGACTCGTTTTACTGAAAGTGCAGCACCACCGCGAGTGTCAGAATCGAACTTAGTGAGTATGATTCCATCCGTTGCAAGTTGTTCGTGGAAAGTGCCAGCCGCGTTGACAGCGTCTTGACCAATCATTGCATCTACTACGAGATAAACTTGGTGCGGGCTTGTTGTGCTCTGAACCCCTCGCAATTCCTTCATCAGTTCATCATCGATGTGCAATCGACCAGCAGTGTCGAGGATTACTACGTCAACCTTATCTTTTCTTGCTTGCTTTACACCACGTTTGCAAACACCGACAGCAACACCAGTAGCAGTTCCGTATTCCCCGCATTTTTCTGGCTCTGCGTAACAGGTGACTTCACCTACGCCTTTTGCATTTGCGTTTACATCCTGCGCAGTAACTTGCAATTGTTCGACAGCAGCAGGACGTTGGAGGTCTGCTGCAATAAGTGAAACTTTTTTCCCTCGACTTTTTAAGTAGGCTGCGAGTTTCCCGCAAGTAGTTGTTTTACCAGAGCCCTGCAGGCCGCACATCATGATTATTGTTGGTCCAGGATCGACCATCATGACGTGAGTGTCGACTGGCCCCATGAAGTCAATTAAACTTTGATTGACAATGCCAATCATTTCTTCCCCTGGTTTGAGGGAAGCAGTTACGTGAGCGCCAAGTGCGCTCTGTACTACATTTTCACAAAAATCCTGGACAACATCGACGTGAACGTCAGCTTCAAGTAGCGCACGTCTAACATCTTCCATCGCCTCTCGAACATTTGATTCGCTGATTTTTCCACGACCAGAAAGATTTCTGATTGCTGAAGTAATTTTTCCAGATAAGGTCTCAAACATAATTAACTCTATATTCTAGCAGTTGCGCCCAAGCCAAGTTTGGAGCTTATCGTGCCCGAAGCAATTTATGCATTTTTCTGGTTGGAGCCATCCTCGCCTAGCAGTTAAAACACCGTACCGTAATTGTTCGAAATCTTCTGGCCTGTGTGCATCTGTATTGATAGAAAGAATCGCACCTGCTTCAACTGCTGCGTTTACATGTGTATCACGCAAATCTAGTCGATAAGTGTTGGCATTTATCTCAAGTGCAGTGTTGTGCTCTGCTGCTGCTGCGACAATGGTCGCCATATTTGGTTCTAATCCCTTGCGCTTATTGATTATTCTCCCTGTTGGATGGCCGATGATGTGAACCAATGGATGTTCTATTGCTTTTAGAAGTCGTTTTGTAGATTCATTTTGTGATTGATTCAGCGTTGCGTGTGGTGAGGCAACAACAATATCTAGTTGGGAAAGCAATTCGTCATCGTAGTCGAGAGTTCCGTCCGAGAGGATGTCCACTTCGCTACCTGCAAGAATAGTAATTCCCTCCATCCGACTATTAACTTCGTGAATTGATTCGATATGTTTCTTTAACCTTCTTGGATTAAGCCCATTTGCTTGCGTTTGCGATTGACTATGGTCAGTTACAGCAATAGTGTGGAAGCCGCGAGCAATAGCATGGATAGCAAGTTCTTCGATTGACATACGTCCGTCACTTGCTGTTGTGTGGCAGTGCAAATCACTCTTAATGTCATTTACAGTAATAAGGTTAGGGGTTTCTTTGCAGTTGAGTTCCCCTCTATCTTCACGAATCTCGGGTGGGAGAAATGGCAGCCCGAGGTTTGTGTATATCGCCTCTTCATCCTTGCTGATATTTTGAGGTTCTAAACCGTATTCATTTAACTTTTTATCTTGTTTCATCGCAAGTTCGCGAAGAATAATATTGTGGTTTTTGCTACCCGTGAAGTAGAGTAGAGCAGCCCCGAATGACTCTTTTGCCACCATTCTAAGGTCGACTTGCATTCCTGATTCAAGACGAATGCTGCACTTTGTGTCTCCCTTGGCTTGTATCATTGCAACTGTTTCAAGTTCACAAAATGCGTTAGATAGAAGTTTTGGAGAGTTAGTACTCGCAAGTATGTCTATATCACCAATTGTTTCTTTTCCTCTTCGAAGTGAACCCGCGAACGCGACTTGAGTTACGCCATCAACTTGTTCTAGAGTTTTTACAATTGATTCAGCAATAGGCATTGCATCGCCAATTCGAGTTCGATTGCCAGATTCTTCTATAAACAAAAGCGCCTTTGATATATTTTCAACTGTCTTTTTGCCCATACGTGGAAGAGATGCAAGTCGGTCTTCGTCAATGGCAGTTCGAAGAGAAACAATGTCAACAACGTCAGCATCTTGCCAGAGTTGTCTTACTTTTTTTGGACCGAGACCTTGAACTCTCATGAGATCAAGAAGCCCCGATGGAATAGATTTTCGGAGCGCTTCATATTCTGGCATTGTTCCAGTTTCAATATAGTTCTTGATTTTCTCAGCGCTGCTTTTTCCTACACCAGGGATAGAAGTCAATTCTTTTACAGAAGAAATATCCTCGACTAAATCCTCAAGTGCCCTAGCAACTTTTGTGTTCGCGTTTACCTTGAACACGCTTTCACCTTTGATTTCTAATATGGATGCAATTGTGTGAAATATTTTGGCAAGTTCCGTATTCGTGGACATTACGCAACATCTCCAAGCCCAAGTGCTTCGCCGTGAACGTGCATTAGTCGTGCTTTTAATAATGGTGCATTCATAAGTGTTGGATCTTTTTCAATCCAAACAGCAGCGTTTCTTCTTGCTAATCGAAGTAAATCAAAATCGCGTGGCAGCCTCGCTACTTTGAAAGGTGCTAGTCCGCTTTGTTTTGCGCCAAAAAGTTCTCCCGGACCACGGATCTCTAAATCTCTTTCAGCAATAAGAAATCCATCGGTTGTTTCAACGATAGCTTGAAGTCGTTGCAATGCGTCTTCTGTAGTTGGACTTGCAATTAACGCACAGACACCAGGTAAAGTGCCTCTTCCAACTCGGCCTCGGAGTTGATGTAGTTGTGCGAGACCAAAACGATCAGCGTGTTCAATAATCATCATAGTTGCATTAGCGATATCAACTCCAACTTCAATTACTGTAGTTGCAACGAGAACGTCGATTTCACCATTACTAAATGCTTCCATTGTTGTTTCGCGCTCTTCTGGTTTCAATTTGCCGTGCACCACTCCTATTTTTTTACCCTTTAAGAATCCTTCTCTGAGTGATTGAGCATGGGCCATAACTGATTTTAGTCCGGAGTCAGTTTCTTCAACGAGAGGTACAACCACGTAACCCTGTTGACCTTTGTCTAAGAGTTCAAATAGGTATTGATAAACTTTCTTTGATTGGTCAGGTTGCACCAAGCGAGTGGCAATAGGGGTCCTGCCAGGAGGCATGCCTTTGATAGTCGAAACATCGAGATCACCGAAAATTGTGAGGGATAATGTTCTTGGTATTGGAGTTGCCGTCATTACGAGTGTGTGCGGTATTACGAATTTATCTCCAGATTTATTTCGAAGGGTTGCGCGTTGCTGGACACCAAATCTATGTTGCTCATCAGTTATAGCAATTGCAATGTTTGAAAACTCTACATCGTTTGTGAGCAGGGCGTGTGTGCCAACGACTATGTCAATGTCCCCATCATAGATTTTCTGAATGGTTGATTTGCGCTCTTTTGTAGAAAGTGAACTTGTTAATAAAGCGGTAGTAACATTTGAGTTTTTTAGGAGTGATGAGATAGTTTTGTAGTGCTGTTCAG
>CAZLCM010000026.1:0-11014 GCA_964558055.1 uncultured Isosphaeraceae bacterium
ATCTGCATCATGTGCTTGTGCATATTTTCATGCGGATCACCATGTTCACCCATCATCTTCATCATGTGCTTGTGCATATTTTCATGCGGATCACCATGTTCACCCGTCATCTGCATCATGTGCTTGTGCATATTTTCATGCGGATCACCATGTTCACCCATCACGTACATTTCAACTGATGGCTCACCGGTAACCCACTTCATTAGGTGAGTTGGCTCAGTACTCTCATCATCCGTGACCGCCATCACTGCAATACTCATCTCTCCATCAATATCTTCGAGATTAATTCCTTCCATAATCTCATCAAGTTCGACAACTTGTTCTTCCCCGTTAATCATTACTCTGAGTTCCCCACCATCAACTTCAACGTCTACTTCCATTTGCTCTTCTATAGTTTGTGCAGTTGAGTCAGATGTCAATTTCTCACTTTTGTTGCACCCAACAATAGTGACGAATGAGGTCGCGGTTAAGGCGGCTATTATGTGATTCATTTGAGTTCTCCTTTATCTGAATTTGAACAGAATAACGGTAAACACATCAAAATATTGAGACATTATTCTAAAATTCATTAAAAGGAAATTGATAGACGTTCGATTTGGGTCTCTGTTGCTTTTATTGTTGTAAATACAAGGTCTTGTATCTCAATTGAGTCCCCAACATCGGGAACATGGCCTAAATTTGCTAGCACAAAACCAGCAATGGTGTCATATTCTTCGTCTTCAGGCAACTCAATTCCAAGTTCGTCGTTTAAGTCATCAAGATTGTACCGACCATCAACTTCGACAAGGCCGTCGTTTATGCGAGTCATTGCGGGTTCGTCTGACTCTCCGTCATCATGTTCGTCGCGAATCTCACCAACGATTTCTTCTAACACATCTTCAATAGTTACAAGACCAGCAGTACCGCCATATTCATCAATAACAACCGCCATGTGTACTTCACTTGTTTGAAAATCTGCAAGTAATTCTTGCACAAGTTTTGTGTCTGGAACAACAATTGGTTTACGCAAAATGTTTTTTAGTTCAAACCCATTTGCTTCTGAACCCAAAAAACCAACCAAATCCTTCACGTAGAGAATGCCAACAATCTGATCAAGATTTTCTTCAAAAATTGGAATGCGTGAACGCCCTGACTCCAAAACAAAATTACGAATTTCAGATATATCGTTAGTTAATTCAATCCCTTCGATCTCAGTCCGTGGCGTCATAATTTCACCAACATCCGTATCTCCTAAATCGACAACATTTTCTAACATCTCTGCTGCTTCAGCCGGAATACCACCTTCGCGCTGAGAGTGTTCAATCGATCTAAGTAGTTGTTCTTCAACTGTATTCAATCCATCGTTCTGTTTTAAATTTGCCCCTGTTAAACGCCGAACTATTTCGTTTACACCGTCAATCCACCACCGTATGAGGGGATTTAACATAGATGCAAACCGTATTACTAACCAACTTCTTGTAACTGATCCAACAGGAACTGTTTTTGCAATGGAGCCGGCAATCACAGACGCAAAAACCCAAACCACAAACCATCCAATTGCTGAACCAATCAAAAAAGCTTGCAGTGATATAGGGTTTGTTCCAAACATTAGAACAAACCCAACAATAATTGGAAGAATAAGAAAACCCCGAATAAATGAAACGGATTGCAGGGCGGATTCGTATCGTTCTTCAATCCAAAGTCCTCTGTGTGGTTTCCCTCTTACTTCCAATTCGTGTCTAAGAACAAGGGGAGTTGTCATAATTATTGCTCGTTCTACGATTGCAAACCATGTACACAAGAATACGGCAACAACAACGATAATCCAGAGTGCTCCAATCATATCTTACTACTCCAGACACTCCCAACACCAATAGCTTTTAAGATTTGATCTTCTCGTGAATGCATTTGTTGATGTGACTCATCATCGTGGTCATCAAAACCGCAACAGTGCAAAATGCCGTGCAAGATGTAGAGAAGCAATTCATTTTGCAAAGGGTGCCCACGAATTTCTGCTTCGCGCCTTGCAACATCAACACAAACAGCAATATCTGCTCTTACACCTTGTTCGTCACTTCCGTGGTCAAAAGTCAACACGTCTGTCGTTCCTTCAACACTAGAGTGTTTAACGTGGAGTTCCGACATCTCTTTATCGTCAACCACTTTAACTGCCACTTCTGAATTATCTAAATTTAAATAGAGCAGCGCAGCGTTTGTGTTTTCTTTTAACCATTTGTATTGGACATCCGCATCACCTTGAATGGTGACGTTTGCCGGCGGAGGTTGGTCAAGTTGTTCGTTCGACTCTTCCATTTCTATACGCAATATACAAGCAATACACATAAAAACAAATCAAGATTAAGAAATTGGAGTTACCGGAACAACAGAGGGCTTACAGCGTGATTCAAACTCGCTTCGATACTTGTTAATTATTGTCCTAGCCGCCCAACTGTTGCCATCAGACAAGCCACAGATTGTCGTTCCGGGCATGATTCCCATTGAGTTTGAGACCTCAATAACTTGATCAAGATCATTCATGGTACCTTCACCAGATTCAATTCGGCAAAGTAATTTGTAAATCCAATCAGCACCTTCACGGCAAGGCGTGCACTGCCCACATGATTCATTTTTGTAGAAACGTGCAATGTTTCTTGCAACTGCAACCATGTCTGTATCTTCGTCAAAGATAGTCGGGCAAGCGGTACCAAGACCCATCACGCCATACTTTACACCAATATCAAAATCCATTTCCGCATCAAACTGATCCGGACCAAGAACTCCCATGCTTACTCCGCCCGCAATTGCGCCCTTAAACTTTCTACCGTCACGCATACCTCCCGCATGCTCGTCAACAAGTTTGCGAAGAGGAATACCAAGTTCAACTTCAAAAACATCTGGATTATTTACGTGCCCAGAAACGCCCATAAGTTTTACGCCATAACTTGCAGGACCACCCACAGATGATTTACATCCAAGAGATTGCCACCAAGATGAACCTCGTTCGACAATTTGGCTTACTGCCGCAAGTGTTTCAACATTATTAATAATTGTTGGCCTTCCGAACAATCCGCTTACTGCTGGGAAGGGTGGTTTAATTCTTGGCCAGCCACGTTTGCCTTCCACTGCTTCAAGAAGCGCCGTCTCTTCGCCGCAAATATAAGCGCCAGCCCCTCTGTGTAGTGTGCATTCAACCGAAAAACTTGAAGCGCCATTCATCAAGCCCTGCGAACCAAACACACCGTTCTCATATGCCTCATCGATTGCGTGTTGCATTATCTTCGCTTGCTCTACCCACTCTCCACGCATAAAGAAGTAAGCAGTGTCAAGTTGACAAGCGTAACAAGTAATTGCTATTCCTTCGATGACAGAATGAGGATCAAAATCAACAAGCAAACGATCTTTAAAAGTTCCCGGTTCTGCTTCATCGCAATTAATGCAAAGATAACGTGATTTACCATCTGGTTCTGGTAAAAAGGTCCACTTCAATCCACAAGGAAAACCCGCACCACCACGACCACGAAGTTCCGCTTCCTTGACTGTGTTAACTACTTCCTCTGGTGACATCAAAAGTGATTTTTTCAACGTCGAATATCCACCGCTTGCAACATATTCGTCAAACGATACCGTTTTGCGTTGCGCTCTATCTATAGGGATATTTCTAGTAAGAAAACTCTTAGTCACCTGATTTGTCCTCTTGGTTAATTTCTATTTCGTCAATCGTAGTTCTTCTAAGAGTTACGTTGCCTTCTTTTTTTTCTTCGACAGATCGATTCACTTCTCGTTTTGAGGAATTGGTTTTCATTGCGTGCACAATGTGCCCAACAAATTCGCCAAAACACCTCATTAATGGTTTCTTGTTATCTGCAGCCATCATGGTTCTTCGCTAAACCGATCCACAAGTTCATCAACCATGGAAATTGAAAGATTGTTATATTGTTTTCCGTTTATCAATGCACAAGGTGCGTTGTCGCACGATCCTATGCACTCCATACCAAGCAGAGTAAATTTGCCATCAGCAGATGTTTCGTGAACATCTACTCCAAGTCGATTCTTTAAATGGTCTATGAGGGCTTGGTGACCACAAACTTCACATGCAATCGATTGGCAGATTCCTACAACATATCTACCAAGGGGTTCACTTGAGTAGTCCTCATAAAATGAAACAACATCGGCTACTTGTGCGGGGGTGATTTCTAACACTTTGGCAATTTCTACCATTGCTTCCCATGGAATATATCCATAAGTGTGTTGAACTTCGTGCAAAGTGGTCATAAGTGCGCCTTGACCGGTTGCGTAACGAGGCATTATTTCCTTAGTGATTTTATCCATCAACTCTTGTGTCAGATAAGGTTCGTCTCGTTTTTCGAGTTTAGTATTAGCAGATTGTTTTGCTTTCCAAGCCATTGAGTTCCTTACCTATCTAATTCTGCAGCAATGATATTTAACGAGCCCAAAATAGCAACAAGGTCAGCAAGTTGATGGCCTTCAAACATTTTGGCGAACGTTTGGAAATTAATAAACGAACATGGTCTTGGTGCTACTCTGTAAGAGTTTGGACCACCATCTGTTACTATAAAAAACCCATATTCTCCGTTTGGTCCTTCAATAGCGCCGTAGCACTCTCCAACTGGGGAAGTAAATCCTCGGTTTGGCATAACAAGTTCAAACTGTTGAATTGTGCCTTCAATAGAGTTGTATACATCATCCTTTGACGGAATCTTAACCCCTGCCCTTGGCAATACATCTAAGGGTCCGCTTGGAATGTTGTCAATTAGTTGCCGAATAATGTGGCATGATTGTTTGATTTCTTCAAGGCGGACGTGATACCTAGCCAGACAATCGCCGGTTGTTGCAATTGGAACATCAAATTCAACTGGCCTTGCACCTTGACCATCCCAGTTGTCTGCAAAGCATAAAAATGGTTCGTCTTTACGAAGATCGCGAGTTACGCCGCTAGCACGGGCAAGTGGACCGGTCAACGACCAGTCGGTTGCGTCTTCTTTTGAAATAGTTCCCACCCCCTCAACGCGGTCGATAAAAATACGGTTGGTATTTAATAGTGTTTCGATGTCACCGATTGCTTTTGGCATCCGAACATCAATAAAGTTGCGCACCATTTTTTGGAAGGTTGCTTCACAAGGTAAATCGTTTTTCAATCCGCCAACCCTAGTGTAGTCGGGGTGAAATCGCTGTCCGCTAACGTAATCGATTATGTCGTAAACGTGTTCGCGTTCATTAAAACCATATAGGAAGCCAGTAAACGCACCAAGGTCAAGAGCAGCAGCCCCAACGCAAAGAAGATGGTTTTGAATTCGACCAAGCTCACAAAGAATAGTACGAATCACTTTGCACCTTGGGGTCAAATCGATATCTAGTAATTTTTCAACTACGTGGTGCCAAGCAATATCGTTGACTATTGGACTTACATAATCCATCCGGCTTGCAGTACAAACGAACTGGTTGAAGTTTTGATGTTCACCTAGTTTTTCAAAACCGCTATGTAAGTAACCAATATGAGGTGTAGCGTTTACGACACGTTCACCATCTAGTTCCAGAACCATTCTTAAGGTTGTATGAGTAGCTGGATGTTGTGGACCAAAATTAAGGATCCATCGGTCTTCGCATTCAGCGCGTCCCTGAAGTTCATCTAGCGTCTCGATATCTAAATCGTACGCTTCTTCCATTGGTGTTAGTGTGTAGGTCATTTGAACCGAGCATTATAGTACTCCACTACGCAAGTTTGTCACTATCACGCCTTTTTGGGGTCAGACTCCTTTGGGGTCAGACTCCTTTTTGGGGTCAGACTCCTTTTTGGGGTCAGACTCCCAAACTCCAAAAAGAATCCAGAAATATCTTGGTTATACGCGGAAAATCGCACCCATCTTTTTGCCCATTAAAACGCTTGCGCCGATTAATGTAACTGCCAAAAGAGCCATACCCCAAACACCCATAGCGCTTGCAATGTACGGTCCGTCGCCAAGGCGCTCAAAGAGTGTATAAATCGCCTTAGTAATCGGGTAATGCGACTCTCTTTGCGCCAAAATAAGCGAATCAGAGACCTCCAACATTGCAAAACTAAAAGCAAGTAGTCCACCTGCAATGAGGTTGGCCATAATTAAGGGGATAATAATTGTTCGAACCGCACGAACTCTTCCGGCACCCAAGTTCATTGCTGCTTCTTCTAATTCACCGCTTGTTTGCTCTAGACCAGCAACTGTTGAACGGACCACATACGGAAGTCGGCGGACTCCATACGCAATTACTAACAACAATATCGGATTTGGATTTGCTCCAATCACATCTATCCAACCCTCTAAAGGATCTCCCTCTCCAAAAGGCCACCGAAGAGTCATCGCGACATAACCAAACGCCATGACAAGCCCGGGTACTGCTAGCGGCAACATAGAAAATGCATCGAGCAAAGATCTTCCTTTGATTTTTGTGCGAACGATGATATATCCAATAAGGATTCCAATAAATAAATCCATCACAACAGCAAGCGAGGAGTACAGCAAACTGTTACTGATTGAACCAACCGCAAGTTGGTGGCTTAGAGCTCCTTCGTAATGTTCAAACGTCCAACTCGCTGGCAAAATAGATTTGTACCACGAGCCCTCAACCGCAAGTGAAGTAAATAACACTGAAATATGTGGCAAAACAGCAAGACCAATTACGAAGGAAAACGCTGCCATTGCAAGCCACCCCTTTAAAAAGGTAAGTTTTTCAGGAGATGACTGCACCGAAGCTTTGGAATACATGGCGTACGCCTTTCCACCAAAAACCATTTTTCCTAGAAGATAAAACATCACAGCCGCAAACAGCATTACTGCAGTCAATGCGTATGGTTGCTGTGATGTATTCATTTCTTTGATTCCATTAAATATTTGCACTGGGGTTACTGTCTGGTAATCAAACATAAGTGGAGTGCCCAACTCCGTAAAAGACCAGATAAACACAATGGTCGCACCTGCAAAGAGCCCAGGTCGAATTAGCGGAAGTACTATTTGTCTAAAACGCTGCCATGGGGTTGCTCCCATGTTTTCAGCGGCTTCTTCAAGCGCTGGATCGAGATTAGCAAGTGCTGCCGTGGCATTTAGATACAAAATTGGATAGAGGTGAAGCGCCTCAATGAAAACAATTGCCCAAAAACCTCCGTTTCCTATAAAGTCATACCCTTCTGAGATTAATCCAACATCCACAAGAAGCGTGTTAATTGCCCCATATTTTCCAAGAAGGTGGTGCAGTCCAATTGCTCCTACAAATGGAGGAAGAATAAGTGGAACAAGAACCAAAGCAGAAAAAACACCTTTGAGCGGGAATGTGTACCTTGCAGCAAGCGTCGCAAGCGGAAGAGAAATGATAAGGCAAAGAATGGTAGTGCCAACAGCTATTCCTACAGCGTTGAGAAACCCGTCGAGTAGAATTGGATCGTTAAAGACAGTCAGAATGTGGTGCAGCGTAAACCCGCCATCCCTTCCCTCAAAACCGCCTTGAACGGTTAACCAGATTGGGTAAATTAAAAATGCTGCGAAAAACGCAAACAGGCCAATCATAATGACCTTAGGTGTAACGTTCCTCCTTCGCATTTACGCAGTGTACTTGGGGTCAGACTCCTTTGGGGTCAGACTCCTTCGGAGTCTGGCCCCAAAGGAGTCTGACCCCACAGGCGGCGTAGGCAGATGTGGAAAAAAATTGCGATGTAGAAAAACCGCAGTTATTTGAGATCAAGCGAAAAATCTGTGTATGTTGTTAAGAATGGCACGTCCAAACAGAATTTTTGAAGACCACCACTATTACCACCTTGTAAACAGAGGCGTAGACAAACGCAGGACCTTTGACGATAGGGACGACTATGCTGAGTTCGTCCACTTGTTAGAACAAGGATGCGCTCGCTATAAAATGAACGTAATCGCATACTCACTTATGCCAAACCACTATCACATTCTGGTTCAGATAATGCCTGGTGATAACGTAAGCGCATGTTTGCAGTGGGTTACGGGGGAATACGCAAAATATTACAATCGGAGAAACGGAAGAACTGGTCACCTGTGGCAAGGACGTTTTTTCTCGCGAGAAATCCAAGAGGGACGAGAACTCGGTTCAGTTTGGAGATATGTAGAACAAAACGCATACAGAGCCAAACTTGTAGCAAAATCTGAGCACTGGAAATGGGGCTCCGCGTACATTAGAGCAAACAAACTTTCAACACCAAGGATAACTGAACCATCTTGGTGGGGAAGTTCCGAACTAAAAAAATGGTGGTCAAACGAGCCACTAGACCAAGAAACAGTCATACGAATTCGAGGGCGTGTTCAACGTAGAAAACTTGATGTAAATTTAGAAAATCAGATTGAATAGGTTGAGCGTACCCACAAGAAACTACCAGTTAGATATTAGTTCGATTAAATCTGAGACATTTACGGTTCCATCACCGTTTATATCTTCTGGGCACCCATCACAAGGTCCCCAAGCAACAATAAGCATCAAAATATCGTTAACGTCAACAACACCGTCACCGTTTACATCGCCAGGAACTCCAACTTGTTCTGGGAACAACCAAGCAAGACAGAATACTCTCGACGATGAAGAGGAATCAACGCGTCTGATTTCGACAACGTATTCTCCAGAGGCCAAATCATTAATGTATAGATGTTCAACATTATCAACAGCACTTTCACTCGTTACATTTCCGCTACCAAATACAGCAAGTCCATTATCACCTGTAATATCAATTAGATCTTCGCCCTCTTGTTTCCAGAGAACCAAATCAAAATCAGCGATTGAATAACTTCCAAAATTACTTGCTGATGTCTGATGCCATGTTAATACAATCGAAACTTCATCTGCTAAAGATGGAACCTCAAACTTAATGTACCGGCTTTGGTTTCCACCAAGCAACCACGACTCCCATCCAGCATAGGGCGCCGGAACTAAACTCGTAGTATCTGTACTTGAATCGTGTTGCCCGCCTGCAATTATTTGCCATGATCGGTCAACATTTACTGTACCAACACCGACAGTGTCGTCAATTGGTTGGGTTGTGCGTCCACGATTTGGACCTGATGTATCAGGATTATTTGTCCAACCTTCAAGATGTTTTCCACCAGCAAGAAGGCAAGCTTTTTTTGTTTCAGAAAGACCAGCAAAGTAGTTCCCAGAATTGTTCGGGTGTGTTTCTGCTGTTTCTGTAATTAGAGCTGTAGCTGCGGAAACAACCCCAGTTGCAGCACTCGTTGTGCTTTGTGAAGCAACAATCAAAGGTATTTGGCAACCACTTGAATCGTACCCGCTTGGAACAACACCAGCAGAATGATTACCGTTTTGCATTCCAACGCTTACTCCATTAAAGCCAAACGTCATAAGCGGGACGTGGTCTCCGCTATTTGCAACCCCATTTATCATCATCACGTCGTATGTTTCAGTAGCCCAGTCGGCTCTTCGAAGTGCTTGGCTATCAAGAGAGTTACTCCCAAACGAAGCGATCCAACTATTATTAAAAATCGAAACTCCGCCAGGAGGAGATGCTGGATTGCTTCCCGTTCCAACTTTGAGATAGTTACTTTGCACCCATCCAGACGCTGAGTACATATATACGTCAACAATATCTGGCGCAAGACCGAGCCCACCCGAACCATAAACACGCCTTCCAATGTTGGTTGCGTGACCAGAGACCCCAGTTGAACCACTCATAAAAGTAAACGATTTTCCAACAAAATCTGCATGGGTTGTATCTGGTCCGTAATTCCCACCATCGTCTGCTTCAACTTGCGAAACCACAATTCCAAGACCCGTGGGTTCGTTCCCTGCCCCAAGTCGATTTCGTAAATCATCTAATCCGTGTTCGGTCGCTACACCACCCGCAAACGCTGAACCGCACAACAATCCGCTACAAATAACAACACAAGTTTTTTGGCGTAATAACAGCATACTTCTCCAGCACAAGAATACCAACTATGTATATAGAGTCAACGTCCAATATGTAAATCTGAAAAAACAGCCCGAATAATCGGATAACTACTACCCTAAAACTGCGATTCTACGCTTGCAAGAAGGGCACGCTCAAGAGCAACGTCCCTTGTCAGAGGCATCCAAAACGAACCAGGCACTTGTTCCCACGGCTCATCCTTGGGCAAGACCCTTGTCCTTGATTCTTGTCGAAGTGACCATGTACCTCGTTGAATACCTTGTTGATAGTGGCGGTCTACGTAGACCCAAACCCTCAACTCCATTGGTCCATTGTATGTAGTTAAGTCAAGTCCACTTGAAGAAAGCAAGTCAGGACCAATAAGTTCGTCAACATTGGTGCCCATTTCAATGGCTTCTCTAGTAACCGGCACAAACTCAAACCGAGCGGTCCTACGTTGCATAGCAAGAGTATTTTCAAGCCCTTGCCTTGCCGTTGATGGATGAGGTTTCCATGGTTCTAAGAAACTTCCAGCAACTGCTGGGGCGGTTGCAATAATGCCACCTCGTCTATCAAGAAGAACCGGCTTCATTCCATCAGCATCAGCGGCAGCAACTGCAGCATCAAAAGCAGCGGAATACGTTTGCGAATCAAGCAGAATAACATCTGGTCCAGCTGTTTTAGAAGAACAACCACCAAGCATGTAAGTGATTGAAACTAATATTAAAAACAAAAACTTCACGATTTGCATTCTACACAAAGTACAGACATGTTTTTATTGTGGTTATTTGTTGGCTTGGCTGATCTTTCTCATCAAGCTTGAGGTCGCAACTCTTATGTAATCAGCACGAAAAAAGGCAGTTTTTTGAGGTATCGCCAAAAAGCAAAATAAAATACCGAGATGGAAGAAAAGAACGAGATCGAACTGTTTGCGCCTGACCTTGTAGAGTCCTCAATTGTGCTTTTGCGTGGGCAAAAAGTGCTTTTGGATGAACAATTGGCAAATTTTTATGGTGTGGGCACCAAGCAACTGGTCCAACAAGTAAAGCGCAACATTAAGAGGTTTCCTGAAGATTTTATGTTTCAATTAACAGAAGAAGAGTGGGAAATCTTGAGGTCACAAATTGTGAC
>CAZLCM010000027.1:0-11002 GCA_964558055.1 uncultured Isosphaeraceae bacterium
CTACGGCGTCTTCGTAACTTATGTTTCAGGCGTATTGCATTACCAATAACCGTAACATCGCTAAAACCCATGGCTGCTGCAGCAATTAGAGGACCATGAGTACCTAAGACCCCAAAAGCGGCTAACGGGATGGCTGCAACGTTGTACATAAAGGCAAAAACAAGATTCTGTTTTATTGTTTTTAATGCGTCCTTTGCGATATGTACCGATTCTGCGGTCGCTTCGATGTTATTTGCAGGGATGATAATGGAAGCGGATTCCATGGCAACGTTCGTTCCAGAGGCGATTGCAACGCCAACATCTGAAGCCGCAAGAGCCGCAGCATCGTTAATACCGTCACCAACCATCATCGAAGGTCGAGGTAGTGATGCAACAATTTCAGTTTTGTCTGATGGGGATGCCTCAGCGTGTACGTGTTCTGCCTTGATGCCTACTTCAGTTGCTACCGATTTTGCTGTCTCTGTTCTGTCACCAGAGAGCATATGGACTTCGATGCCAAGTTTTTTCAAGTCCTCGACAGTGTTTTTTGCGGCGGGTCTAATTTTATCCGTGACAGAAATTAGGCCGATAGTCGTCCCGTCTATTTCGACTTTACAAGTTGCAGCATCATCACGAAGTACTGCTACTTGTTTACCTTCAACTGTTCCATGCACACCGATTCCTGCAGTTGCTTCAAAGTTTTGTACTGCTGGTACATTGATGTTTTGCTCTTCTGCTTCATTTACAATCGCAGATGCAATTGGATGTTCGCTTGGTAATTCTACGGCTGCAGCATATTTGAGGACGTCTTCTTTTGAATGGTTGTTCTTTTCCTCAATTGTTGCAACAACGGGTTTGCCAAGAGTGAGTGTTCCTGTTTTATCAAAAATAACAGTGGCTGTTTTACCAGCGAGTTCGAGCGAACCAGCATCTTTCACAAGAATGCCTCGTAAACTTGATTCTCCTGCAGCGACCATCACAGCCATCGGGGTTGCAAGTCCAAGTGCGCAAGGGCAGGAGATAACCAAAATTGTCACTGCTGATACAAAACCAGTTTCTATATCTCCCGCAAGGACCCATCCTATGACCGTTATTGCAGCGATAACAAGAACGATTGGGACAAAAATGCCAGCAACTTTGTCCGCGAGTCGTTGTATACCCGCTTTGCTTGATTGCGCATTAGTGACAAGTTGTGCTATTCGAGAAACGGTGGTGTGTCTGCCATCCACAGTTGTTTCGAGAATGAGTTGACCAGTTGTGTTCATTGATCCAGCAATCAGAACATCTCCTATAACCTTTGGAACAGGAAGAGGCTCTCCTGTCACAATGGACTCATCAATTTCACTTGCACCTTCAACTACTTTTCCGTCAATTGGTATTCTGCTACCCGGACGAACTAGCAACCTAACTCCTTCGTCGACTTCGCCGGTTGGAACGCTTGTTGTGGTACCGTCTTCGCCAATTACTTCTGCTTTGTCGGGCTGCATTTTGAGTAGTTCGCGGATTGCAGAACCCGCCTTAGCAGTTGAAGTTGCTTCAAGCCAGTGTCCAATACTGATGATCGCAAGAAGCGCAGCCGCCTCCATGAAGTACATCGGGTAACCCAATTCTTTATGAAACAATTTCTCAGCAAACAAGATAAATAGTGAGAAAAAATACGCAGAAGATGCGCCAATCGTAATTAGGGTATCCATATTTGTCTGTAATCGTTTAGCCGCTCCGATTGCAGAACTGAAAAATCCCCCACCCACAAGAATCATTGAAACAGTTGAGGCAGTAAACATAATCCAAGGAATCCATGGACCATCAATACCAAGAGAGGATGCGCTCCAATGGAGCGCTTCAAACGGTGCCCAAATACAAACACCGATAATTGCTCTTCGTTTCCAATCAGAAGCGTTTTTCTTTTGCCGAGTTTCTATTTCAGAAGCAAGTTTTGCAGGATCAATGCCTTCATCTATGACCTTAGAGGGGTAACCGGCATCCGTCGCAACTTTTGCGAGTAATTCGCCTTCAAGATTTTGACCAGAAATTGTCGCTCGTCCAGTTGCTACTGCAACGGTGGAAGATTCCACTCCATCAACGGCATTTAGAGCTTTTTCGACTGCTGCACTGCATGCAGCACAGTTCATCTCGTCCACTTGTAGTTCTATACTATCCATCCTGTAATGATACATCGGTGACACCCAAGTGACAGTCACGTGACTGTCACTTGGGTGTCCCTCTGGTGGCGTTTGGAGATTGGGGCAAGTGGGGGTATAATGCCAATGATGCGAGGTGATCGTGGAACAACTTTAGCGACTATCCTAATCTTGATTTGCTGTATTGGTGGATCGGTTAGTTCAAGCACGATTGCGACACATCGAGTGCTTATTCAGACCGTTTCTCAACAGGGGAATGCTATTTTGGGTGAAGTTGCTACTTTTACACAAGATTTGGAGATACCTACAATCTGGTACCCTCAAATTCTTGACGGTAATCTTCTTCCGCTTGCCGATATCGAAGAACTACACAATTTGCCACCGCCATTTCTTGGTTAATTGTTTTACGTTTTTGGTTTTTTGTTCACATTACATATCATTTAAGAGGTGACGCATGGGCGTTCCAGTAGTTAGTACAGTTAGTCGTAAAGTATTTGGCAGCCGAAATGATCGGATGGTCAAGCGATATTTGAAATTAGTTGATCAGGTTTCATCACTTGAACCACAGACAAGGTTACTCACTGATGCTGAGTTGTATGCAAAGACCGCTGAGTTTAGAAAGCGAGTGGCAGATGGTGAGAGTGCTAAAGATTTGATTCCTGAGGTCTTTGCTGTTGCTCGAGAAGCGATGGACAGGGCAGTCGGAATTCGCAATATTTTTAATCCGATTCATGAGTTTGACCCTTCCCAACTTAATGATGTTGCTCGAAAACTCTACGATGAAACAAAAGCAACAATAGATGCGACCGAAGACCGTAAACCAGACCGAGAACTACTTGGATGCGTAGAACCAACTCCTGCATGGATGTTTGTTGATATTCCTGTCGAATTGTATGACGCTGTTAGAGAGTTGTATCCAAAATCAAAACCACCTTTTCGAGCGCGTCCATTTGACGTGCAACTTGTAGGTGCTGTTGTTCTTTATGAAGGCAGAATCGCCGAAATGAAAACGGGCGAAGGTAAAACGATTGTTGCACCTCTCTCTTGTTATTTGGCTGCGATTGAAGAGAAACAAGTACACGTAGTTACGGTTAACGATTATCTGGTACAGCGCGACCGTGATTGGACATTCCCATTCTTCAGAATGCTTGGTCTAACTGTAGGTGCCATCCATCCACAGCACATGCAACATCCACAATTGAAACAGATGGCGTATCTTTGTGATGTTGTTTATGGGACAACTGCCGAGTTCGGGTTTGATTACTTGCGCGACAACATGAAAATGACGCCACAGGAACAAGTGCAAAAGAGACGCCAAATTGCAATCGTCGACGAAGTTGACTCAACTTTAATTGATGAGGCAAGAACGCCGTTAATTATTTCTGGCCTTGCACACGATGATCAACCAAGATACGAACTAGCCGATAAACTCGCTCGTTATCTTCAAGAGAAACAGAAACCTTGGGAGAAACTTGATCAAGAAGTTCAATCATGCTTGGTGACAATTAGCGGATTAGAGGGCGATATACGAAACGCAGTGGACAAATCAACAATTCCACCTTTGAAGGAAAAACTGAGCAAGGCAAAAGCGAAACTGCCTGAGTTAGAGAAGAATCGTGACCAGTTCACTCAATACTATGAAATCGAACTGGATAAAAAACGAGCAACGTTAACGCACGAAGGAGTTGCTGAAGCACAAAAAGAAGCAGATATTGGTTCGTTCTACGTTGGAGAAAACATGGACGTTCCTCACCTCCTCGAACAGTCAATCCGTGCCCACACTGTCTACCAACGGGACCGTGATTACATGGTGGGACCAGATGACAAAGGTGTTATAAGCATCATAATCATTGACCAAAACACTGGTCGTAAAATGGTGGGTCGTCAATGGTCGGATGGTTTGCACCAAGCGATTGAAGCAAAAGAAAGCGTTGAGATTAAGCAAGAAACGCAAACGATGGCAACCATCACAATTCAAAATTTCTACAAGTTGTACGACAAACTTGCTGGGATGACTGGAACTGCTGACACCGAAGCAACCGAGTTTTATGAAATCTACGGACTTGATGTTTTAGTAATTCCGACAAATGTTCCTGTAGTTCGCGAAGATCATAACGACCTAGTTTTCACAACATCTAAAGATAAGGTCAACGCTGCTGTTGAAGAAATTTACTCAATGTACCGAGTTGGAAGACCAACTCTTGCAGGGACAACCAGTGTTGAAAAATCCAAAGAACTAAGCGAATTGTTAAAAAGTCGCTACAACATTTCACACGAGGTGTTGAACGCCGAACAGCATGAACGTGAGTCAGAAATTGTCAAATTTGCTGGGGAACTTGGCTCAGTGACAGTCGCTACGAACATGGCTGGCCGTGGCACCGACATCAAACTCGCTGTATTTAGTCCAGGCGAGTTATTAGAACACTGGAAACGAACTGATTTGTGTCCTCGTGATGTCACACCTGAAATGGATATCAAAGAGGTTGTCAGAAAAATATATCGCCACATCGCTCCAAAAGAACTTGGTATTAGAAAAGCGGATGTTGAGTTATTGAGTGATGATGAATTACGGCGTAAATTATTAGAACATTGGTGGGCGACTTGTTGTTGGTGGGTTGATAGCGATAAAGCAACTTCAACTAAAGAAGATAAATTGATTGCTGATTTGGATCGAAGTGGGGCTTGCATCTTGCATAAACTTCGTTTTTTTGAGGGTGTCGAAGATATGGGCGGTTTGCATGTTATCGCAACCGAGCGACATGAAGCTCGTCGTATTGACAACCAGTTGCGTGGTAGAAGCGGGAGACAGGGCGACAATGGTTCAACTAGATTTTTCTTGAGTTTAGAAGATGATCTCATGAAAATGTTCGCTGGTCCAAGAACTCTGCAACTCTTAAGCAAAATGGGCATGAAAGAAGGCGTTGCAATTGAGCACAACATGCTTACTAAGGCACTGACAAAAGCGCAGCGAAAAGTTGAAGAGCGGAATTTCTTGGTTCGTAAAAATATTCTTGAATACGATGAGGTTATGGATCACCAACGTCATGTGTTTTATGATTTGCGGCAACGAGTTCTAGAAGGAAGAGATATCCGTGAACTCATTTTTGAATATATTGAACAAGCAGTTAGTGAGTCGGTCTATAACTACCTAGATCCTACTTACTCTGCAAGTTGTATGACTGAGTGGATACGAGAGAATTTGAACGTGGGCATTGAGCCCGAGCGTATCGTTGGTAAAGATCGGGAGGACTTACATAAACTTATAATCCGTGATTCACTCGAAGAATCGATTGAAATTATTCGAGTTACTATCGGAGAATATCTTCCAGACACAATTGACTTAGGAGAAGGCAAAGTATCTGAACGTGACGAATCGACTTGGGATTACAAAGGAGCGGTTGATTGGGCGAGTGCTGTATGGAATTGCGATATGACAATAGCCGAAGCGACAGAGTTATCTCGCGAAGAAATTATCGAAAGAATTGAGCAATCTGCTGAGGCGAAAATTCGTTCATTTGAACTTGCGCCATTAGATCCATTCTTGGTACCACTGCATGCACAAGAAGAATTGGTGACATGGGCAAAATCAAAGTTTGAAATTTCTTGTGAACCAAATGATTTTGACGACCTTGAACCTGACGAAGCCGTAGACCTCGTGATGGAAAAAGCAATGGGGGTATATGGAAAGCGGGAGCGTGAATACCCTATCGAATTCATGATTGATATGACGGGTGCAAGGATGCAGCAGGATCCAGCAAAGGCAATTGAGGGTTTTTGCAACTGGGTGAAACTTAAATACGAACTTGATTGGACGCCAAAGTCGCTTCCGTCAAACAACCCACAGGAACTGAAAACGTTTTTGCTTGAAGAAGCAAACCGTTGGGATGATGAACGCTATGACAGACGTGCTCAACGGATTGTCGATGAAAGTGACGGCGATATCGATACTTGGTTGCGAGAGAATTGGAATTTTGCATTGTCTGATGACGAAAAAAATCGAGCTATCGAAGAACCAAAAATCGTTGCAAAGGAAAAAATCAAACAGGTTCAAAGGGCAGAGTTAGCACAACTTGAACGCAGCGTGCTCTTGCAAATTTTTGATGGTGTTTGGAAAGACCATTTGTACCAGATGGATCAAGCAAAAGAATCAATTGGCTTTAGGTCGTTCAGTCAACTTGATCCTCGTATTGAGTATAAGCGAGAAGGTGCACGGTTGTTTGACGAGATGTTTGAGCATATTCAAGATCGTGTGAGCGACTTGGTGTTTAAGGCAAAAATGCAAGTGAGTTTGCCGCCACAACAACAGCAAAAACCAACTAAATCAGAGCAGCAACAGCCACAAGAATCTGCAAAACCAAAGCAAATGCCATCAAAACCAAGGCCATCAGAGCAATCAGTTCGCGCTGCATCTGAGGCTATCAAGACAAAAGGAAGCGCAGGAACTATGACTGTAGGAAGAAATGAACCATGCCCATGCGGTAGCGGTAAAAAATACAAAAAGTGTTGTGGTAAAAAATAAACGACCCGCGGGATTGTTTTTTAAGATAGGGTCTTCGTTCTGTCAGCAAATGCCCAAGTTAAGAGAACGACAACGGGCAATACTGAGAGCCACGCCTGATTGCCGAGGTAGCCAGCTTCAAGCAACGGTAGCGAAAGTGCCGCAATGAGTACAAAAAGTACTATGCGTAATGGTGTGAAAACTCTCCCTGTGAACATAAAAGTCGCAACGAGTCCAGGGAAGATTAAACCGTAAAACACAAAGAATCGCAGGTAGTCATCCTGCCATTGAGGCAGCCAATTACCAGAGGGTGAAACACCGCCTACTCGGTGGGCAATTCCTACAGCAATCAAACATGCAATAGCAAGAACAACAATAAACAAAAATCTCCTGAAACCGAGTTCGATACGAATACCTTCTCTAATGTGGGCTCCAATGGTGAAGATTGATTGCAAAGCAAAATGCAAACCGAGTAAAATGCTAAAGTTGAAAATAGTACTGTCTAAATTTGGATTTGCGATACCAAGGTACGCAGTTGTTATTCCAATCATAACAATAAAAGTAAGTCCAAAAATTCCAAATGAGTGTTTACTCGGTGAACATTGAAGCGCTTTGTGGAAAGTTGGGTCTAGATATGGGCTTAAGAAAAAACCGAATGTTGTGATAGGCAATAACCAAACCGCATCTTGCCATGGCAATGCTCCTTGTGGCACTTCGTTAAAAGGAAGGAATGTAACCCCTGCAAGAACCGAAAATACCCATAGGATGGCTGCAAGGAGTGGCCAAAATTTGGTCGGGAGAAATGCAAGAACAGCACCTGCAAGAAGAATGCAAGGGGGAACCCAAAGCGACATAACTCCTAATGAAAAATTATTGAAGTAGACGAGTCCAATCATCGCGATAAAGAAAATGTGAAATGCGATTGTGACAATTGCAAAAAATGAAATTGCTGTTTTGTATCTTTCGACAAGTTCTTTTGAGCGTTTAGGCGTTCTTAGAACATAACCAAACGCTGTACATCCAATAACGTTTGGTATTGAAAAAATCCAAAATCCGAGCCACCCATAACGATGCATAAGGATGATGGGCAGAAACATTCCAATGCACCAAGTCCAACTACAAGTTAGATAAAGCCCCCATCCAATAGTTTTTATTGTTTTCACTTGCGGTCGCGAACTTTACGCCTTAAAGCTCGCTCCTTGATCATGGATTTTGGTGTGCAGTGAAAGGTAATTTCACATTTGCCAACTCGAATCTCTCGTCCTCTTTTATGCAACTTCTGAGTAATGTCCATGATGAAGGAAATATTAAACTCTTTACGTGTACTCATTTCATCGCTTAGTTCAGTTCCAACTTTCTCAGCGTCTCGGATATTATAAATTGCTGGGCCGTAGCACGGACGAAGGAATTTGTAAGACATGTTTTTACAAACAACTGCGTAATCGCTTCCGCAGTGTTTAAACAAAAACATCCCAGCTGCAACTTCGCTGTTACCAAGTAGAGAAGCGCCAGCCATTGCGTTATAGAAATTTCTATTAGATCGCTTAAATGGGAGTACTACAGTGAATCTGTCTCTTGAGATTCTTCTCATTGAGATTCCACTTCGAAACGCAAAAGGGAGCCATATTAGTGAACATACTCGATGCCAGAAATTGTTCTTTGTACTCAAACGAGTTATGAATGCTTCTGTTCTCTCCCAAAAAGATAAGTTCTCCTCTTCCACTTGTTGTGAATCAAGTGGTTCCTCTGGTTGTTCCACGGGTGGTGGTGAAGATTTGGTTGAAGAAATACTCATAATGGTGTGGTGTGATTGAGTGGGTATTCTATGCTACCTTGAATGAACAGTCGACTATTAGCTTTTTGTAGTTGGAGCGTACAACCAAAGAACCCCAATGACCTCGTTTCTGCCTGCAGTGAATGTGGGATAAACAGTATTCAACTGGCGCTATTGCCACTCCTGCATGATAGTGCTTGGAGGGAAAGTGAGTTGATACTTAGTGACTCTGGCATCAGTGTTATTAGTGGGATGTTTGAGGCATTTGGCGAGGATTACACGTCTCTGGAAACAATTGCAAAGACAGGAGGATTGCGACGTGATGAAATGTGGGAGTCGACTCTAGAAAATGCCAAAAGAGTAGGGGATGTTGCTGCTCAAATGGAGATTTCACTTGTAACCTTTCATGCGGGATTTATCCCAGAGGAGCAGTGTGGAGAGAGAATAAAAATGCTTGATCGCTTGAGAGAGCTTACAGAAGAGTTTGCAAATAGAGGGCTGCAACTAGGACTAGAAACCGGCCAAGAACGAGCGAACAACGTTACAACTGTTTTGGAAGAGTTATCTCAACCATCTCTTGGAGTAAACTTTGACCCAGCGAACATGATTCTGTATGGAAAGGGCGATCCGATTGAAGCGATGCAAATGCTTATACCATGGGTAAAACAAGTACATATCAAAGATGCACAGCAAACCGATGTTGCTGGAACTTGGGGAACTGAGGTTGTTTCTGGAAAAGGTGATGTGAATTGGAATGCATTTTTGAAACTCGTCCCAGAAGAATGCAATCTTGTCATCGAAAGAGAATGCGGTGAGAATCGGATTGATGATATTAAACGAGCAAAAGCAATGCTTGAGGAACTAGGAGCGTGTTGAAATATTTCGCTCTGCTATTTTGTTTGTTCGGTTGTACAGCAAAACAACCAGTGTTTACAGGTGGAGCGGTATCCGCAGATCATTACTTAGCATCACAAGCAGGAGTGGAGATTCTTGAGCAAGGAGGTAATGCGGTCGATGCAGCAGTTGCAACAAGTTTTGCCTTAAGTGTTGTTAGACCTTTCTCTTGCGGAATAGGTGGTGGCGGGTTTATGATTATTGATTCTCCAACGATGGATCCGGTCGCATTGAATTACCGTGAAACCGCCCCAGGGAAAGTAGGCAAGAATTTTTTTGAAACACAAAGTAGCCGCGTTGGTGGTACATCAGTTGGAGTTCCCGGAACAGTTGCGGGTTTACTTGCTGCACATGAGCGTTATGGCATTCTTGAACGAGAGCAAATACTCGCGCCTGCGATTAGGTTAGCAAAAAGTGTTATTCCAACTGACAAAGCATTTGTAAACGCAGTTCGTTCTGCAAAAAAATCTATCGAACATTTGCCTATAGACCAACAGGAAAAGTATCTCGATTCTTTGGTATCTATAACTATTCAATTTGCTAATCTCAGTTCAGACCAAGTAGATCCACTGCAGAGAATATCTGCAATTGGCGTTGACGGTTTTTATACGGGCGATGTTGCTCGAGCGATAGTCCGAGCGACGGGAAACCATTTGACATTAGAAGATTTGAAAAATTACAAACCGCGCTGGGAAAAGCCACTTGTGATTCCAATTGGTGAGGGTGAGGTACTTATCTCTATGCCGCCTCCAAGTAGTGGTGGCGTTGCAATTGCTCAGATAGTTGGCTTACTTACACGTGTAGGTGCGAAGCAATCTAATGAACCAATATTTTCTCAATTGTTGATTGAATCCATGAAACACGCATTCGCTGATCGAGCCGAGCATTTAGCAGACGCTGCATTTGTTGATGTTCCAGTGCAAGAATTACTCGACGAAACGTACCTAGATGAGTTGGCATCAAGAATTGTGGTAGGTGAAACCGCAGACACTTACTCTTATGGTTCGGTTTCACCTCCGGTGAATGATTCGGGCACGAGCCATTTATGTGTCGTTGACGAAAATGGCATGATGGTTTCTGCAACGGAAACCATTAATACTTCGTTTGGTTCACTCGTGTTTGTTAGTCCGTTTGGTTTTAGGTTGAACAATGAGATGGACGATTTTTCGTCGCCAAGAGGTGCAAATGTCTACGGACTTCGACAATCAGACAAAAACTTCCCTGCACCAGGAAAGCGACCGTTATCAAGTATGTCACCGACAATTGTTGCTCGTGATGGTGTTCCAGTTTTGGCACTCGGAGCTTCTGGTGGTCCTCGGATTATTTCTGGAGTCGTTCAAGTTCTGTTCAATATTCTTTGGTTTGGAGATGAACCTGTCGAAGCACTAAATCGAGGAAGAGTCCACCATCAATGGTTACCCGACAGGGTCTATGTTGAAGAGGATTATCGTAATGAGACAATAGAATCGCACTTGTCTAGGATTGGTCACGAAATCAAAACAAGAGCAAACATTGGCGTTGTGCAAGTAATTCAAATTGAAGATGGATTTATGAAACCAGCAAGTGACCCAAGAAAGGGCGGCGCACCGTCCGGAATTCGATAATTTTTAGCCACTTTCGCTCGTGGAATAAACAATCCCGCGGGTCGTTTATTTTCTAGTGACGGTCACTTTCGCTCGCGGACTCGCTCGTGGTGACAGTCACGTCGAAATCACG
>CAZLCM010000028.1:0-10859 GCA_964558055.1 uncultured Isosphaeraceae bacterium
CCCTTCAATCCCAAACGATGCTAGTAAGCACCGGCTCAAAAGAGCCAGTGCCTACAGCAACGTCTCGTCAGGACTTGCGCCTTGACTTGCAGAACAAACTGCCGATTAAAACTAGAAATGCAGGCGGAGCCGGGACAGTTGCTCCAGTTAAACCAGAACTAGAGGAGATGGGGTTGTCGTGATTGAATATTGAATCATGTACATTAATAATTGATGGTGATTCAAAATCTGTAAATGAACTGAAAGGGTCTATATCCATTTCCATTGCAAGTTGCCCAGCAATTGAGTCAGGAATATCATTCAAAACAACAAAGTCAAGTTTTGGGTTTACTCTTGTAGGAACGAAGAAATCGTCTTTATCAAGAATAGATTTTGCAACGGGATCTTGCCCAGTGTGACCATAAATAGACAGTTTTGCTGCTTTTATACCTGAGGCGTAATCTCCAAGACTAGAGTTTGAAATCGAAGATAAAAATAGAGTTCCCAGAATTGACATTATTAGTATTTTTTTATTTGTCATCATTAACCTCCTCACGCTTCGTTGACAATATTGCCATTGTTTAGAAGTGACCAACCGGTTTTTCGGAATTGTGGAAATCTACCCATGGTTCCGGTAATTAGTCGAACATCGTCATTGTCAATGACAACAGGAATATCTTGTCCGGTCCATCCGATGAGACGTTGTCTTCCCTCAAACTGCATTGAGAAGACACGCTCACGCATCGCCCAGTGGTTAAGACACTCTGCTATTTCGTCTGCTTTGTTAGTGAAGAGTGCCATGAAACGTTGTATATCTCGTTCTTCCGTTATATGTCTAAGGGTGACGTTGCAACCAACAATACACCACCAGCCGTAACTTTCGAGCCAATCACCTTTTTCCGAATCCATTGGATTTACAATGGAACTAACGACGTCAAAAATTCTGGCTAAGCCCTCTCTTGCGTCAACAGTTCCTAAATAAATGTCCGCCTCAAGGATTCCGCTTCTACAAGTGTTTGCAATTCCACCGAAACTTGGGTGAATATTTCTCGATAGTTCTTCATAACACTTCTCAGCTTTTTCGAGATGAGTTTTAGATGATTGTGCATGAACTGATGCTAAGTTTGGCTCAATTTCGATGAGCCGACGATGAGTATGTCCTAAAACATAATAACCGTGTGCTTTTGCTACTTCTGCTCTATTTGATTCGGGCTCATGATTTTCATAATACTCGACCACTCGTTGTGCCATTCCACGTGATTCGTCAAGTTGCCAAAGTGTATAGTGAGCATTGGCAGCAGTTGTCTGAAGTAGTAACCGCAAATCGTTAGAAATTGGGTGTTCTCTTAAACCAGCTTGAGCAGCACGAAGAACTCTATTAAACCGTCCCATTCCATCCCATCCACCAGCAGCGCGGTTATATGCTCTTGCTCTTTCTTCAGGGGTTTTTGCTGAGTCAAGTGCAGAATGTGCAATAGTAACCATCTCTTTGTAAGAACCAGACCTGTGAGCTTCTTGTGCTTTTAAATCGAGTTTCTCGAAGGATACCCCTTTTGTTACTTTTGTTTTTTCTTCAGTTGATGCTCTAGAATCATTCCCATACCAAATCCATTCGGAAATCTCATCAATTGTCCAATCTAGGACTTCCGACAATTTAACAACTACATCAAATTTAGGATTTCCACTGTCTGGTGCTATCTTTGTAGCATCCCTTCCAAGTTCTCTCGCTAGTTTCCTTCGATTCCATCCGCGATATGCTTGTGCGAGATCAAGCAACTGTTCAAGCCGCTCTTTGCGGTTGGCGTTAATTGTTTTAGCCATTTAGATTCTCCTGTTCTTCTCAAAAACTCCATCTTCTACAACTTTAGTTACTTCACATTGAAGTAACCCACCATTGAGTTGTGCGTTTACACCCTACTCCAAGATTTTGCTCTTCCTTAAAAAAACTACTTTTTTCTTCATAGTTTTTTTTCGCAACAGGAAGAAAAAAAACATCAAATAAAAAAACTATAAATTTTTAATGCCAGCCCTCAAACATCGATTACAACATGTTCACGCCAAGCACGTTGCAAGGCGAAATATCATTTAACTTATTGCAGTTTATGTGTTTAAAACCAAAATAGGTGTTTTTAGGAATAAGAAAGGAATATGGTTATGATTGCAAGGAAGCGAACAGTATTGGGAATTATTGGCATGATTATTGCAGGGTGTTTCAGTGTGCTTTGTACTGGATGTGGTGCTAGTGCTAAAGCAACTGCTACATTTAAAAAAGGACCGCATTCAATATGGTTTGATTCTGAAGAAGGAGTTCATTATCAATATGAATTTCTAAAATCAATTTATCACTTTGATAATTTATCTTGTTTTGATTTAGACACAAAGGACTACGATGTAATCACGTTTCAAAATCAGGACTATAAATATTTTTACAATATAGATTGTCTATATCAAGAAGAAAGCCAGAAGTTAGTATTACATGATGACCCATGTTGGGACACATATTTTGAAGGAGAGTTAACGAATCCTCAAATGTCTTCGAGCATGGGTTACACATTTTATGATGATCAAGAAAGAGAGTTAAAGGGTGCTGTATCTTTTACTATTGAGACAGGACTTAATATTTACGATGCACCGATTGAGTTAACAGTAAACCTAAATGGTGGCGCGTTCATTCCAATGTTTGACTCTTCAAGGTGGGAATCTCTTGAACGGAAAATGTATTTGGTTAGAGATGGAGTTACAGGGAGCCCAGATCCCGTGATTATGGATTTATCTGGAAAGGCGTGCGATGTTTTTGGTTATCTCTATGAAGCTGGAATAACTCAAGGTCAAACATCCATTGAAGGTGAAGAGTGGACAATGATTATTGACAGTTCGGGTCAATTTGCAGATGTGTATGTAGATAACACGTGGTTCTCCTCGATTACTCTGAACTAAATCAATCGATATCAAAAAAAGAAGCAATAGAAAGGTGCACAAATGGTCCTCCTCCTCTTGGGCTTAGCATTAGTGCTAGCCACCAGTTCCTCTCTCCTAGCAAGCTCCGGCTCTGGGAGGGAGGACGAGGATCAAGATAATTCTAGATCCTCTTCCATGCCACAACTTAGGGGTGAAATCGCTGGTTCAGTTTCAATTACCAGCGATGGTGAAGTTTGGTTAACAGTATTTATTGACGAGTTCTCAGTACTCGCACAACTAGAAGTAATTGATATTTTAAATGAAGAAGGGTTTCGGCTATCAATCGTTGCTCTTGCGGCTCAAGATGGTGAATTTGGCGCTGTTTCAGAGCACATAATGCCTCTAACCGCTAAAGAAAAGAGGGTAATTGAATTTAAAACACAGTTAGAAGCGATCGAAAATATCAATCAACTTTTCGATGACCTTGGAATACCCATCTCTAAAGAATCCATCAAATCAATTCCATACGCTGTTTCCTGTGGCTGGAAAACACCTGCAAAGTGCAGGGAAATAGTTGAGCAGATTCTAGATGGTAGAAATAGGTGATAGGTCTTTGTTTTTCCCTCTTTGCACCCCAGTAACCTTGAGTGTATTGTGTGTTTGTGGATAATTCTAATTACGAGACATTTGCCTTATCGAATTTATCTTCAGCAGTGCATTGTTTGAAGTTTGATGGTAATTGGAAAACAGTCTTTGCATCAACGAACATACCTACAGTTCTTGGAACCAAATCCGAGAGTTTAATGGTCAATTCAGAGTTATGGATGGGGAGAGTACATCCTTCGGATTCGGATGCAGTTCGTGCCGCTCTTTCGAAAGTTCAACGTGAAGTTGAGATTGGGATTTCATACCGTTTTAGAGATGACAGTAACCGCTACCGTTGGATTGGGTACAGGTGTAAACAGATGGACGACGGATCGATTGTTGGCATTGTTAGAGATATAACAAGAAGTAGAGCGGTGGAGTATTCCAAGAGGATTCATCTTGCAGGTAGGGAAGCACTTTCTACATTATTAACATCGAGTGATTTAAATTCATCAATTAGTACGTTTCTTCATATTCTTGGCGAAGCGATGGTTGTTGACAGAGCACAACTTATTCGTTTCAGGAAAGATGGCTGCGCGTTTATTACTCATGAATGGATAAGAAATACCCAACTCAATAAAACCGAATTGCCACATGAAATACAACCCGAAGTAAAACAATGGTGGGAAGAACAATTTGCGTTACAGGATTCTGTCATTATAAATAATCGAGAAAAATATCCTTTTCCTAATGGGGTTGCAGAACAATTTTCTTCTGTCGCAATCATGGCAGTCCCAGCATCAATTTATGGAGTGATAGAGGGACTGATGTATTTTGAGGTCTCTTCTGAGCGAAACTGGTTACCTATGGAAATTGAAGAAGCCAGCCAAATTATTAACGGATACGCAAGATCAGTGGAGCGACGCATTGATGATCGAAAGCAAATTGCAGAAGAATTAAACTTGCGACGCTCAGAAGAACAATATCGCCAGTTAACATCTCACTCACCAGTAATTTTGTTTGGTATAGATTCTCAAGGCAAGTTCACTTTAAGTGAGGGACTAGGTCTTGAAAGCATGGGGGCGGGTGCAGGAGAAGTTGTTGGAAAAAGTGTTTATCATGTCTATAGAAATTACCCAGATGTTCTTGAACAAGTAAACTCTGCTCTTGCCGGTACCGAGTCACATGGGCTTACGCATATTGGGGAAAAGTGTTTTGAGGTCTGGTTTACTCCTGTCTGGAGTGACGAGCGGATGGTGGTTGGTATTTCAGGGGTTGCGGTTGATATCACACGCCGAAACAAACTAGAACAGCAGCAGACAATCATGATGAGTGAACTTGATCATCGAGTAAAAAATAACATCGCTGCTGTTATGTCCTTGGTTTCACTATCACAGCATGGCTCAACAACGATTGATGAGTTTGCCAAAACGATTGATGGGAGGCTCCACGCTCTTGCTGTAGCACATTCAACCCTTTCAAAATCACAATGGAGCGGTGCTTGGATGAGAGATATTCTTCAACTTACGTTGCAACCATTTATGTCCGGTTCCAATGAAAGAATCCGTTTTGAGGGCCCAGATATCGAATTGCCAGGCATGCTTGCAAGGCCGATGTGTATGGTCATCCATGAACTTGCCACAAATGCGGTAAAGCATGGGGCGCTATCTTGCGACTCTGGCGAGGTGGTAATTAGTTCAATCCATGGAAGCGAAAACGATTTGCATCTAACTTGGTCAGAGTCGGGATTGTCATCGGTTCAAAAGCCAATTGAAACAGGAACAGGAACCACTCTCCTTGATGGTTTGGTTAACCATGAAATGCATGGAACGATAGATATGATATTTGATAAGAATGGACTTGTTTGTAAAATCAATATTCCATTAACTGTTGGAAAGTAACACGCCCCGTTACAATGCGCGGATGTCAAGACCTTGCCCAGAACGATGTAACGTACTTCTTGTTGGTGGTGGCGGAAGAGAGCATGCCCTTGCTTGGAAGATTTCTCAATCACCAAAGTTAGGAAAACTTTACGCAACTGATTGTACAAATGGCGGGATTTCATCCGTTGCTGAACCATGTGAAAAAAAATGGGATTCTTCACAATCGTTCTTTTTGGGAAGATGGTGCGACCAACATGAGATTGATTTAGTTGTTGTAGGTCCAGAGGTTCCACTATGTGAAGGTATCACTGATGAACTTACAACTAAGAATAGATTGGTCTTTGGACCAAACAAAGCAGCGGCAAGAATTGAAGGCGATAAATCTTATGCAAAAGATTTGATGCGACAAGCATCTATTCCAACGGCGGACTCCCGTTCGTTCTCAGATATAGATGCTGCTAAAAGTTATTTGCTTCGTGGTCTTGATAGGGAGTTTGAAACAGAAAACAAAAAGGACTTCGCGAATGAGGTTACAAACTTTATTGAGTGGTGCGAACTTAGGGAAAAAAAGTCACCTTTTGTTTTTTCTGATGAAATGGAATCTTTTTTTAGAACTAGAGAAGAACCATGTGTTGTAAAGGCGAGTGGTCTTGCTGCGGGTAAGGGTGTTATTGTTTGCAAAACAATCGGAGAAGCGCTCGATGCAATTGATGTAATAATGAAGGAAAGAACTTTCGGTGAAGCTGGTGGAACAATTCTAATTGAAGAGTTTATGACCGGCCAAGAAGTTAGTGTACTTGCACTTGTTGATGGTGGAACTATATGGGTTCTTGATCTTTGCCAAGATCACAAACAAGTTGGAGAGGGCGACGTGGGACCTAATACAGGTGGCATGGGTGCATTTAGTCCTGCGTCACTACTAGACGAAGACATGCTTGAATACGTTGAACGTGAAGTGCTTGTGCCCGCTGTGGATGCTTTACGAAGGGATGGCATCGAGTACAGGGGTGTTTTATACGCAGGAATTATGCTTACTCCTGCTGGTCCTAAAGTATTAGAATTTAACTGTCGTTTTGGTGATCCAGAAACTCAGCCACTCATGGCTCGTTTGAAGGGCGACTTGGTTGATATTCTGTGGCGTACCGCTGCTGGTGAACTTGATGGATGCGAAATAGATTTTGATGAAAATATCGCAAACTGTGTTGTTATGTGTAGTGAAGGGTATCCAGGTACATACGAAAAGGGCAAGCTTATAACTGGAATCGAAGAAGTAGAATCTGATGATGGAATCATTGTGTTCCACGCAGGCACAGATTGTTCGTCAGGCGAATTGAAAACTTCGGGCGGCAGGGTGCTTGGAGTTACCGCTCTTGCAGATGATTTGGAATCAGCAAGAAAAAACGCTAATGCAGCATGTGAAAAAATACACTTTGATGGAGCATTCTGGAGAAGCGATATCGGATGCAGAATGAAACCGTCTAACGCTGCCGTTCAGTAAAAAACAATCCCGCGGGTCGTTTCCTTCCCGTTCAGTAAAAAACAATCCCGCGGGTCGTTTATTTCCCCGAAAACAATCCCGCGGGTCGTTTATTTCGCGGGAAAGTATATTTGATGAGGGTAGAAAATTTTAATTTTTCTGGAGTGCTGCAATCTCGTCGCGAATCATTGCTGCTTTTTCGAAGTCGAGGTTGTCTGCTGCTTCTAGCATTTCATTTTCTAACAATTCAATACGTTCTTCAAGATCAAAGTCGTCCTTACTTCCATCAGAGTGAAATGCTTCTCTTGCAGTTTGACGAGCTGAAAGTTCTTGTTCGATACCCCTTCTTATTGACTTCTTAATTGATTCTGGAGTAATGTTGTTGTCTTCGTTATACTGTTTCTGTACAGTTCTTCGGCGCTGTGTCTCGTCAATTGCTGCTTGCATTTGTTGAGTAACCTTATCACCGTATAAAATTACTCTAGCGTTTACATTTCGCGCAGCCCGACCGATTGTTTGAATTAAACTCGTTTCACTTCTTAGAAAACCTGCTTTATCAGCATCTAAAATGCAAACTAATGAGACCTCTGGCAGGTCAAGACCCTCTCTTAACAGATTCACTCCAATAAGTAAATCGAAATTTCCCTCACGCAGTTCACGGAGAATTTCAATGCGTTCTAGTGTTTCGATGTCGCTGTGTAAATATTTGCAACGGATAGAGGTCTTAGAAACGTACTCAGACAAATTTTCAGACATTTTTTTTGTCAGCACAGTGACAATAACTCTTTCGCCATTAGAGACACATTTCTTTGCCTCATCAATCAAATCAGGAACTTGATTGGCTGCGGGCCGAACTTCGATAACAGGATCAAGCAACCCAGTTGGTCGAATTATTTGCTGTGCAACGATACCATCAGATTGCTCTAGTTCGTATTGACTAGGTGTTGCTGACACGTAGACAGTTTGAGGGACAAGTTTTTCAAACTCATCGAATTTCAACGGTCTGTTATCAAGGGCACTTGGGAGCCTGAACCCATGCTCAACCAAAGTACGTTTTCTTGCTTGGTCACCGTTGTACATCGCTTTAACTTGAGGAATTGTGACATGGGACTCATCAACAAATAAGAGCCAATCGTTAGGATTCCTATTTGGAATGTGACTGAAATAATCCAGAAGGCAAAACGGTCGACTTCCTGCTGGTCTGTCCTCTAAATGTCTTGCGTAATTTTCAATCCCGCTGCAGTAACCAATTTCTTCAATCATCTCCAAGTCGTATCGAGTTCGTGCAACAATTCTTTGTGCTTCCAGTAATTTCCCTTCTTTTTTTAACCGTATTACATGCTCATTTAACTCTTCACGAATTGCTTCTCGAGAACGTTTTAATCCCTCCTGAGGCATAACATAATGAACTGCAGGGAAAATAAACACATCGCTCTCTTGTGCTAATGTCTCACCTGAAGTTGGGTGGATAAGTTCAATCCTATCTATTTCATCACCAAAAAACTCAATGCGAATTGCAAATTTTTCATAAGCAGGAAAAAGTTCTAGTACATCTCCTCGTACACGAAAACAACCACGTTCAAATTCTACGTCATTACGCTTGTATTGCATTTCTGTTAACTCAAGTAGTAATTCTCGGCGGTTGACTGTTTGCCCAACGCTTATTGGAACTATTCGATTCTGATATGAGTCAGGTGAACCCAAGCCATAGATACAGCTAACAGAAGAAACGATAATTACATCTTCACGTGAAATCAAACTGCTTGTTGCTTTTAACCTTAGTCGGTCAAGGTCATCATTTCTTGCAGCATCTTTCTCAATATAAATATCTCTTTGAGGAATATATGCTTCGGGCTGATAATAATCGTAATAACTCACAAAATAAGAGACCGCATTGTTAGGAAACAAGATACGCATTTCTTCGAACAGTTGTGCGGCAAGCGTTTTGTTGTGACTAAGGATTAATGTTGGTTTGTTTGTTTTAGCAATGACATTCGCCATAGTGAATGTCTTGCCAGTACCAGTTGCACCAAGAAGTGTGCTGTAACGTTTACCGTCTTGAATCCAAGAAGAAACTTGATCAATCGTTTGTGGTTGATCTCCCTTTGGTTCAAACTCACTAACAAGTTGGAACATGTTACTTAGATGGGGTATTTTTCGTCGTAAACTGATTGGTCCATTAACGAGTCACCGTCTTCTGGATTATCTACACGAACTTTGATTAGCCATCCATCACCAAATGGATCAGAATTTAAAAGGGCGGGGTCATCAGTAACGGTTTCATTTACTTCGATAATCTCTCCACTAAAAGCAGAAACTATATCGCTAGTGGTCTTTACAGATTCAACTTCTCCTGTTGAGTCGCCAATATCTATCGAAGTTCCGACTGGTTGCATCTCAACGTAAGTAATGTCAGTAAGTTCATTGGCAGCGAATTGGCTAATTCCAATCTTGACAATGTCTCCTTCGAGTAGAAACCATTCGTGAGAGTCAGAAAAACGGCATGCAGTTGGGCTAGACATCGAATAAAACCTCCTTAGATGATGCAAGGGAGGGTATAGTACCGCTTCTAACAGGACTTTCTATTCCCCAAGTTGGGGATTAACCATTTTTTTATGACTCTACTTCTAACTTTAGCAATTCAATCTCTCAACCCTTTAATTGAGGATGGAAGCCAAGATATTTTGGATATTCCGAACCTCGCTGCTGAAAAGTTGAATCTAAAGGGTGTGATGATTGACGCTAATCATCTTTCTGGTTGGGGGCAAGAGTCATACGATAGATTTAGGAATAACGGAGATAAAGAGAAATCGCCCTGTTTACTTGTTCGAGATAATACACCAATGGATTTGATTGGTGCACAAGAACAATCAATGGAACGAATACAGCGACTTTCAGTTGCAGCAAATCTTCTTGGATGTAACGCTATCGCAATTACGCCAAATTTTCCGGATGATAAATCGGCAATCGACACTATTGTTAAACAACTTAGAAAGTCGATGTCAGGGGTTGAGCGATTGGAACTTAACTTACTTTTACAACCATCAGCTGGTTTATCAAGTAGCCCAGATGAACTAATAGAAATTATTAAACAGATAGGTGGATTTCGCATTGGAGCGCTTCCTACTTTTTCAGCGGCGGGAGCAACCGGCGATGGATTGGATGCATTGAGAAAACTTGCACCTTACGCCGGTGGAATCGTCGCAGATTTTCCTTTGGGAAGGGGCAAGAAGACCGTTAATCCTCTTGAGGGCTTAAAGGCAGTTAGAGAGGTTGGATATTCCAACACAATTGCACTTAATTACATCGGTAAAGGTGATGCACTAAAAGAGATTAGTAAAGTTACGAAGAAGATGCTCAAGTATCTCGAGGAAGAGAAATAACAATGACATCTTCGCACCGATTTGTTGTAACAATCGATGGTGCTGCTGGCACAGGGAAAACCTCTGTCGCTCAAGAACTCGCAAAAAGGTTGGGCACAGATTGTTTAGATACTGGTGCGATGTACCGTGCTATTGCAGTTCTTTCTTTGGATCATGGAATTGATTCAGACGATGGACCTGCACTTGCACTAGCAGCACAAAACTTTGGGATCAGTTTTGACTGGAGCAAAAATCCTCCAACGATTTTGCTTGGCGATAGAGATATTTCACAGAGGATAAGAGACCTTGATGTTAGTAGCGTTGTCTCTCTTGTAGCAAAACAATCAGAAGTTCGAGAAGTACTTGTTGAGCAACAGCGTAAAATAGGTAGAGAGCATCCACTTCTTGTTACTGAGGGACGTGATCAGGGATCGGTTGTCTTTCCAGACGCAGCAGTTAGGTTTTTCCTAGAAGCAAAGATGGACGAGCGTGCAAATAGGCGCGTTAAGCAATTGCGCGAGGCGGGAAAAACGGTCGAAGATGACCAAGTGAAGCAAGATATCACTGCACGTGATGAAATTGACTCAACGAGATTGGACGGTCCACTCACATGCCCAGAGGGTGCAATTGTCATCGATACTTCGGATAAGACGATGTTAGAAGTTGTAGATCATC
>CAZLCM010000029.1:0-10724 GCA_964558055.1 uncultured Isosphaeraceae bacterium
TTTGCGCAGAACTAACATTTAGTTCGTAGGCCCATGATGCTACCTCCTCATCGAACTCGGATAAAACAAGCCGGTTAGCTCCGAACGTGTTGGTCTCAACTGCATCTACACCAACTTCCAAAAAAGAATTGTGTATTTCCTTAACAAGGTTCGGTCTTGTTCTTGACAAAATATCCGTACAGTTTTCTCTGCCAAGATAATCACGATTTACATCGGTTTTTATGGATTGAACCGCTGTTCCCATTGCGCCATCTACAACAAAGACCCCGTTATTAATTGCTTCTTGGATTTGTTGGCTCATCTTTTGTAACTGTACACGAGATATCTCCACTCTACAACCATATATCCGGATTAACGGATAAAGGGTTTTTCCGCTCGTTATGGCAGAAAACGGCTACGATAAGCATTTGTGCGACTATTAATCTTACCAATCCTACTGTTCTATATCCTTGCGGGTCTTGGGGCACAGCCGCAAGAGATTAGTTATCCCACACCGGAATCAATCTTCTCTAAAGCGATTCAATCCATTGGAGGCCGAAGGGCTTTGGAAAAAATCGACTCTTTTCAATTACATGGTGTGATGCGGTTGTCTGACGAACGCCCAGTTATCGAATTTGATTTGTCTACTAGTAAGGGCGGAAAAGTCCTCGGCATCATTACATACATCGGTCTTGGACAATCTAGATTTGGATCCGACGGAACAACTGCTTGGGAACAAATATTCAAAGCAACTCAAGAATACGAATGGTCAATCATTGACCAGAACGTCTTGTCTCAAAAAGTAAGACAGATTAACTGGCTTGAGTGGTTCACTATGTTACCAGCCAAGTTAAAAAATATTGAATTTGAAGGTGAAGAAGATTTTGACAATGAAAAATGTTGGAAACTTAAAATACAAGACGCTGATGGGAGAGAACAGCATGCCTTTTTCTCCCAATCAACCTTTAGGCCAAAAGGAAGAACTACAATCGAAAAAACACCAAAGGGTGACGCAACAATCAACGTTTATTTCAAAGATTGGCAACGTGTTGGGGACCTATTACTTTTTCACACTGTCGTCTACGACCGTGATGGTTCACTTGTCACCCTAAAACTCAATAAAATTTCTACAGAACCGATTCTTGATTCTTTTTTTGATTTGCCACCTGAAGTTAAGATGTTAATTAAAGAACCATGAACGATGCAATAACCATTTCCTCTGTATGCAAGTCGTTTGGTGATACACAAGCCGTAAAAAACTTGGACCTATCCATACCGGAGGGATCGCTTTGTGGGTTTTTGGGTCCAAATGGAGCAGGGAAGAGCACAACTATTCGGATGATAATGTCAATCATTCACGCCGATTCTGGTTCTATATCTGTCCTTGGTACAAATGCACTTGAAGCCAAAGATAACATTGGATATTTGCCTGAAGAGCGAGGCATCTACCGAAAAATGAAAGTCGGTAGTTTTATTGAATACATCGCAAACCTCAAAGGTATCCATGGGCGATCTCTAAAACAGAAAATTACTGATTGGCTTGAACGAATCGAACTTCCAGAAGTTCATCAAAAAAAGTGCGAAGAACTTAGCAAAGGAATGCAACAAAAAGTGCAATTCCTAGCTTCAATTATACATGAGCCAGAATTGATTATTTTAGACGAACCTTTCACTGGTCTTGACCCAGTAAATGCAAAAGTAATTGGAAAGATTATCGATGAACTTCATCAAGAAGGAAGAACCATCCTTTTCTCGACTCATGTTCTTCCACAAGCAGAACAAATTTGCAATCGAATTGTAATGATTGATCAAGGCATCAAAGTTCTTGATGGCACCATAGAGTCCATACGCGAACAATTTGACCCACGCATGATTCAAGTTGAGCCAGTCGACAGCGCTACTGACTTTTCAACTATTAAAGGAGTTACTCAAACATCACCCGTCAACAAAAATGGAACCATTAATCTCCGACTTGAACACGACGCATCGCCTTCAGAAGTATTACAAAACATTGTCTCATTCGCACCTGTACTTGGAGCTCAACTTGTAAAGCCCACCCTAGATGAAATATTTATTGAACAAGTTGCACAACGAAGAGGCATCGAGGCGGCAGCAAAGACGCGTGAGGAGTTAAACCGTGCGTAAAACGTTGACAGTTGCTTGGAGGGAGTTCCGCCACACTGCAATGACCAAAGCATTTTTGTTTGGGGCTGTCATCATGCCTGTCTTAATGATGGCGCTTTTCATAATAGTCATCCCTCTAATGATGGATTCAAACGATACTCCATTGCGTGGAAAAATAGCGATTATTGCACCTCCAGATGTCATTACTGAAATAGATAGAAGGTTTAATCAAGGCGAGTTCAGCCAAAATGAAGTGGTCGAACAACTTCCTGAAATGATAAAGAATGACCCAATCGCATCAGCAATGATTGGTTCAAATTCAGGATCATCCGTTGATATTGAACTCATTGAAGAACACGTAGACAACATTGAATCATTGAAGCAACAAGTTCAAGATGGACTCTTAGAAGGATTCATTCATGTTCCAGAATCGTTGGCAAAATCAACATCGTCAGATGAAAGATTAATGGTCTTCATACCTAGTAGTTTTTCACCGAACCACACCGAACTTCTTACATCGACTGCGTCTAGGTCTATTGTTGATGTACGGCTTCGCCGCCTTGGACATACACCAAGTGATATTCACGATTTAATGAGAAGGCCAAGAGCAGAAGCAATTCGAATTTCAGACGATGGAGTAGAAGCACCTGATAACGAAGTTGCCAGGCAATTAATCCCTATGGCTTTCATGATGTTGCTTTGGATTGCGACGTTTACAAGCGGAAATTACTTGTTAACCACTACTATCGAAGAAAAAGCAAATAAAGTGATGGAAGTGTTACTTAGCGCAATTAGCCCCATGCAACTTCTTGCTGGGAAAATTCTTGGTCAAGCTGGGGTGAGCGCCGTAATCCTTTGTATGTATGGTTCAGCCGCTATCGCTGGTCTTGTTGCATTTGCGATGATGGACCTTGTTCCAGTAGGACATCTAATACTCTTTGCAGTATTTTTCATCATCGCTTACTTTATGGTGGCGACCATCATGGCAGCGGTTGGAAGCGCTGTCACAGAGTTGCGGGATGCTCAATCACTTATGGGCCCCGTAATGATAGTACTGATTATTCCATTGGCTCTTTGGCCGGTACTTGCTGAACATCCAAATGGTCTAATTGCAACAATTACAAGTTTAACCCCTCCTTTACTTCCATTTATCATGATATTAAGAGTTACTGCTTCAACAGAACCAGTTGCAACGTGGCAAGTTGCACTCTCAATCGTCATTGGATTTGGCTCTGTAATCGCTATGGTGTGGATGTGTGCTCGTATTTTTCGAATTGGTATTCTCATGCAGGGCAAGCCGCCTAGTGTTGTCCAACTCATTCGTTGGATCCGGCAGGGTTAACAGCACTTTTAAGTCCATAATTGGCGTATGATGTCAAACATGGCAAACAAGATATACGAGTGTCCAAACACGGCTCTTGAAGGACTCACCTTCGACGGCATGATGGTTGCAGTTGGTGGTTTTGGATTATGTGGTCTTCCAGAAAATCTCATAATTGCACTACGCGATACTGGTGCTACCGAATTAACGTGTGTTTCAAATAATGCAGGTGTGGATGATTTCGGTCTAGGTCTATTGTTGCAAACTAGGCAGATAAAAAAAATGATGAGTTCTTATGTTGGCGAGAACGCTGAGTTTGAACGCCAATTTATGTCCAATGAACTAGAAATCGAGTTTTGCCCTCAAGGAACGCTTGCAGAGCGCCTACGGGCCGGAGGAGCAGGCATTCGTGGCTTCTACACAAAAACAGGTGTTGGAACAGTTGTAGCCGAAGGCAAAGAAACAATGGAATTCGACGGCGACACTTGCATCCTAGAGCGAGGGATAGTTACTGACTTGTCACTCGTTAAAGCGTGGAAAGCTGATGAAGCAGGTAATTTGGTTTATAAAAAGACCGCTCGAAATTTTAATCCAATGGTTGCAATGGCAGGAAAAGTAACCGTTGCTGAAGTTGAAGAAATAGTGCCAGTTGGCTCATTGAACCCAGACGAAATCCATACTCCATCAATCTACGTCAATCGAATAGTGCAGTCTACTTTCGAAAAAAGAATCGAACAACGTACGATATCCCCATCATAACCATGCAGTCCGATAGCACTTATTTTCAAAATAGAGGTCATATTATTTGTTTAAGTACGTTGAACTATGGCTATTTTTCAACCGAAAATAGGTTTTCGACTAGAATTTTTTTAGATAGACAAGTATTGAGAAGGAAATACAATGAGTTTCAATAAATCCATAAAATCGCTTTTATTCGTTGCTTCAGTAGCACTTTTGCCTCTAATTACAACAAGGTCAACAAATGCCCAGATGGAATACATGGCAGAAGCAATGCGACCCGAATATATGTCTAGGGACCTAGTGGTCTTTGCCGAGGGTCTTAATCTTGACGATACCCAAGAAGTTATGGTTGAGGCGATGTTTGATTCTTACGAGGATGACTTTGAACTGGGCTGGGCGACAACTCAAGAACGACTTAATAAAGTAGCGTCTGATTTAAAGTCCAATCCCCCAACTTCAACAAAGGACACTCTTGAACCCGTTTTGAATGCACTTGGTGACTGGCTCCAAGAAAAGAGAGAGTTAGACCAAGGTCTGCTTGAAAATGTGCAAGCAATTCTGGTCTCTGAACAAAAACATTTGTGGCCCGGATTTGCACAACGACTTTACAGAGAAAAAAATATTAGCAAAGGACGGCTCAGTGGAGAATCCGTTGATTTGTTTCTCATTGTCCGCGATTCTGAACTCTCGCCTGCTGCTGAGTCAATTATTGAATCAAATCTTATTGAATACGCATCAGCACTAGATTCCGCAATGAGAGATCGTGACACGATTCTTAGGGGAAACCCAAAGAAACTTTTTGATAACATTCTTTCTGGAGATACCGACAGGCCACCATCCCTTGTTGATTCTATTATCCGTGCTCGTATTGAAGTAAGAGATTTAAATGACCGCTACATCGATATTATCAGGGGTGCGCTAACTCCAACAGATGGTGAAAATTTCCGCAACCGTGCTCTAAAACGGGGATACACTCGCATTTACCGAAGAACTCCTGCTCAAAGAATATTGAGACATGCTGCAGAAAATGAAAATTATCCTCCTGAAACGTCTGCATTAATACTACAACTTGAAACCGCTTACCTTCAGGAGTTAGAAAGTATTAACCATGCTCTTTTAACACTAACTAGAAAGTACGAACCAGAAGTACACCGCAATCGAGAACTTGCAGGGCAAGTAAGAAAGAGCGGCGGGATACCTCAAAAGTTAGAAGACCCAACTCGTGCAATTTTTAAAGACCGAGAAGAACTTGGTAAAAAATATATTGACATGCTACGTGATCTTCTGTCTCCAGAAGAATTTATAGAGCTAGAAGGTTCAAGGCGGTGGATACCACGGTCTGAAATGCCAGATGTTGGCAATGGCGGTTTGCCTCCGAGCACTGGGGCAAATGGTGAAATAACAATTGGTTCAGGTGGAAAATCCAAAGGCAAAAGTAAGGACACTGGCAAAGGTAAAGGGAAATCTGGCGGAGGACCTAAGAAAGATAGTGGATTCGGTAATCCAAACAACGATTAAAAAGAAACTCTAATAGAATTATGCCAACCAACGTTGAACAACTAGACAATGATGCTGGATTACAACCAAAACAGCGTTGCATTGACATGCAACTCGATTGGATAGACACCACTCAAGAGATTGAACAAAGTGTTATTGACTTAATCGACGCTGAATTAGCAGTTCGGCTTCGTATCCTGCCTTTAAACATTCTAGATGGACGACTCCGAGTTGCGATGTTGAGCCCTGAAGATATCGAAGCGTCAGATGAAATAGCAACGATGACGGGTTTTCCTGTAACACGATGTGGAATGGAATCGCAAATTTTCTCTGAATTAATGCGAAAACATTACGGAACAACTGCTGCGAGAATGGCTGAAAGTTTAGGCAGCCAATCAACTTCCTCTGAGACAACTGACCACAACGTTGATGCAATTGAAGCTGACAATATCTTAGTGATGGCGGAACAGCCTACTCTCATTAATCTTGTCAACCTACTACTATTGGAAGCAATTCAACAACGAGCAAGTGACGTCCATATAGAACCATTTGAAACAGAACTACGTGTCAAGTACAGAATCGACGGGGTCTTAGTTGAGCAACCCCCTCCACCAAAACACTTACAGCCAGCATTAACTGGACGAATTAAAATTATGTCTTCAATGAACATTGCGGAAAGGTACGTTCCGCAAGATGGACATATTGCATTGCGTTTTGAGGGAAGAAAAGTAGATATCCGTGTATCAACAGTCCCTACTCTTTACGGCGAGTCGGTTGTTATGCGTATTTTGGACAAGAGCACTTTGCCACTTGATCTCATATCACTTGGCATGACAAATGAAATGCAATCATTAATGGACAAACTTATCGAGAAGCCGCACGGACTTGTCCTTGTAACTGGGCCAACTGGTTCTGGCAAAACAACTTCCTTGTATGCTGCACTCAATAAACTATACGACCCGCGTAAAAAAATTATCACTATTGAGGATCCTGTCGAATACGAACTGAATGGAATCAATCAAATTCCTGTTAATCCAAAACGTGGGCTTACATTTGCAAGTGGACTAAGGTCAATATTGCGGCAAGATCCAGACATAGTATTTGTAGGAGAAATTCGAGATGGCGAAACTGCTGACATCGCTATCCGCTCTGCTCTAACTGGCCACTTAATCTTCTCAACCATCCACACAAATGACGCTGTTAGTTCGATAGGTCGTCTGATTGATATGGGCGTTGAACCCTATCTCGTTGCTTCAGTCCTAGAGGGTGTGTTAGCACAAAGATTAGGTAGACGCATTTGTGAAGATTGTAAAGAACAAGTACAACTTTCTGAGGACTTGTCTCACCGTCTAACTGCAGAAGAGTTACCTCAGTTTAACCAAGGTATGTGGATTGGAACTGGCTGTGACAAATGCAGCAATTCGGGTTTCCGTGGCAGAGTAGGATTTTTTGAATTAATTACTGTGAACAGTGCATTACGCAGTGCTATTTCTGAAAACAGAAACACCTCTGACCTCGCAACTATTCTTCCTGATTCACATCTAACAATGCGCCAAGATGCGATGAATAAAGCAATTGCTGGCATCACAACAATCGGAGAAGTACTAAGAGCTACCCAAGATACTGAAAATGACTTCTGATTAATATGCCTGATTACAGTTTCCAATCTATTACAAATAGTGGTGAGGTCCGAACAGGAATTCTCAAGGCAAGAGATCGAGCAGATGTTGTCAAGCAGTTAAGTTCAAGAGGTGAAACAGCCACCGAAGTAAACAGAGTTAAAGCAGGCAGCAAAGTTGCAAAACTTGCTACTCCAAGAAAAAAACGTCTCGGCAAGGTAGAGATGTCCGCAATGATTCGTGAACTAGCAACTGCTCAAGAAGCTGGTTTACCGCTCATGCAAGCGCTCAAAACTATTCGCCGCCAAGCAACGCCCGCTTCAGGAGAAATCCTAGATCACTTTATTCAATGCGTTGAAGGAGGTGACCCTCTTTACAAGGCAGCTGCTGAGTGGGGTGATCCATTTGATGACCTTGTTATTGGCATGCTAAGGGCTTCAGATGCTTCTGGCAAAATGAGCACGATATTGCACCAACTTTCAGATCTACTTGACCGGTCGATTGAGTTAAAACGAGAACTTCTTGGAGCAATTATGTACCCAGCAATCGTTGCCGCTCTGATTGCAGTTAGCGGAATTGTTCTAGTTACCGTTCTAGTGCCACGACTTATTGAACCACTTGCTGGGCAAATGATTCTCCCTTGGCCAACCGTTGTTGTTATGGGATTCGCTAGTTTTATATTGAACTGGTGGATTTGGATAATTGTTGGAGTAGTTTTGTTAATCATTGCGTGGAAGAGTTGGGTTTCAGTTCCAGAAAATAGATTCCTTTACGACCGTACAAAACTTAAAACTCCCCTCCTTGGAAAACTTCTACGAGATGTCGCTGTAGCAAGATTCACAAGAACCCTTGGCACTCTTTCTTCTGCTGGTCTTCCCATTTTGGATGGTCTTAAAATAACTAGAGACACCCTAGGAAATACTGCTCTTGCAAGAGCAGTTGATGCAGTTCAAGACCAAGTTAGCAGCGGTAAACCATTGGCAGATCCGCTAGAAAAATCTGGGCTCTTTCCTCCATTGCTCGTACAGGTTGTAAACCTCGGGGAACGTTCTGGTAAATTAGAAGAAATGCTTATTCACTCAGCAACTGCATTTGACCGGCAAGTAAATTCATCTTTAAAGATATTTACAAAAGCCCTTCCGCCGATATTATTAATTGTGATGGCTTCTCTTGCATGTTTTGTACTTTCAGCCATATTATTGCCTTTGCTCGAATTGCAATCTCTCATACGATAAAACGTTATAGGAATCACTATGTCAAATAACAAACAAATAAACCGCCATGCACGACGTGGTTTTACGCTCATTGAAATAATCGTCGTAGTAATGATTATTGCAGTTCTCGCAACTCTCATTGCCCCCCGTTTGATGGGACGAGTTGGAACAGCAAAACAAACTGCTGCAAAAGCAAAAGCAGCAACAATTGCAAAAACGATTAATCTTTATGTCTTAGATATGGGATTATCAAAACCAAGCGATGATTTTGACCTCGAAGTTTTATTACTCTCACCAGACGATGGAGGAGGTCCTCAAGGCCCATACCTAGAGAGAGAAGAAGATATTATTGACCCGTGGGGTAATCCTTTTGAGGTGATTGTCCCTGGTGAAGTTAATGCTAGTTTCGATGTAATTAGTTTCGGCGAAGATGGAGAAGTCGGTGGTGAAGATGCCAACGAAGACATCACACAATAATGTATGAATTGCAATTCGCGTAACAATCCAAAAGGGTTCACCCTTATAGAAATGATTGTTGTCGTAATCGTCATAGGCATTATGGCAACGATGATTATTCCAAGACTTTCTGGTACTCGCGATCGCGAATTTAATCTCCTTATTGAGCAGGTCAGCGATATTGTTCTTATGTTTGCACACCGATCTTCAACAAGCAATCAACCAACGGGGCTTCGGTACGACGCCGATTTGCATCAATTTGAACTTCTTGCTAAATTCAAGGAAGAAGAAGACCACTATTGGGACGTAGATCCAATGGCACTTCCTATCCTTCTTCCTGATTGGATTAAAGGTGATGAAGTTGAAATATATATAGATGGAGAACTAGCAGATACTTCTATGTGGCCAGTTACCGTAACTCCAGGAGAAACGAGACCACTTATAGAAGTTGGGCTTGGCTGGGAATCTAGATACGCACTCATCTCACTTGGTTCACATTCAATTGGTCCAAATATTTGGCTTGACGGAATTGGAAAAGAACCTCTTATGCCTATAGATCTTGATGCCCAAGGAAGAGGTCGAGAAGAATGGTAGTACGTAGGAACGGATTTGCATTAATTGACGTCATCATTGGATCTGCGATGCTTGCAATAGGTATAGCGGTAGTTATCTCAATGAGTAGCCGCTCTTTAACAAGGCAATCCAACGCAGAACGTCAAATTACAGCAAGTTGGCTAGCGGACGAGTTACTATCTATGACACTTGTAGTTGGACCAGAAGAATATGCAAAAGCATATCCTAGGCGCGGACGATTTGACCCGCCATTCGACGAATATTCTTTTGACTTGACTCTCGAAGACGAGTCATATTATTTACCTATTAGAGCACTTGCAACTATTTCGTGGGAATCAAATAATGGAACGCATTCTGTAGAGATAGAAACAATGATTGCAAGAAGGCACGGGGAACCAGTCCCAAGAGTTCCAGCCGAACCAGTTGATCGAGAAGAAAGATATTGGGAAGCAATCGAAGCGAGGGAAGCACAGTGACTCGAAGAGGTTTCACATTAATCGAATTGATGGTTGCTGGAATGATGGCTTCGATTGTACTTGGAGGTATAACTACTGCACTCTCACAGTTAGGTTCTGCAAAATCGATAAGCCGTCAACGCTTAGAAGCATACTCTCGTTGTGATACTGCTCTTCGAACTATTCGAAGAGAAACTATAACTGTGTTACGTCGTGATGATTTGTTTGACACACGAATTTTAATTTCTGATTTTACCGATAGGTACCTTGGCGAAAATGTGGATAGAGACGAGATACTTGTATTCAATGGCAATGTTCGTGCGAATAAAGAGATTGACTTCAATGGAGAGGGTCTTGAATACGAGACGCAACTAAGAATTGAGAACAACGAAGTAAGCAGCGCACTCTGGAAGCGAAGAGATGCGATTTTAGATGACAACCCAATTGGCGGCGGAATGGCTACACCAATTGCTGATGGCATCGTATCGTTGAACCTTGAAGCGTTCGATGGAGCAACTTGGTTTTCAGAATGGGACTCGGACGAACTGGGCATCCCAATGGCCATTCGCATTACTGTGGTATCAACAGGCATGGAGTCGTTGCAAGAATTAGATACTTCTCTTGTTACTCTTCGTACAGTTGTACCACTTGATAGAGTAATGCCGCCTGCCGATCTGTTTGAACCTGTTGACGAAACCGATGTGGATGGTCTAGAAGGTGAAGATGGTCTTGATGTTGGTGGCGG
>CAZLCM010000030.1:0-10432 GCA_964558055.1 uncultured Isosphaeraceae bacterium
GTTTAAAACCATCAAGATCAATCATCAAAAATGCTAGAGGAATTCCATTGCGAGACGCTTCTTCCCACTTGCTTTCTAGCATCAAATTTAGCCATCTTCGGTTACTGAGTTTCGTTAGATCATCGGTTCGTGCAGCAACTTCTAACCGTTGAATCATTTGTTGCAATTCTCGATTTGCAACAGCAAGTTCTGAAAGAGATTGACTTAACTCAGCGTGCAAATCATCATTCTCGGTTCGTATCACCTGCAGTGCCAAGCATTTTTGTACTGCCACTGGCAAAGTTATCATCTCATGACCTGTAATCATAAGATAGTCAGAAGCCCCCGCCCTGATTGCTTCGACTGCACTGCCTGCTTCTTCTGGAGTACCTGTCAAAATAACGGGGACATCAGGTCTTAGACCTTGCACGAATGAAAGAATATCAAAACCAGAACCATCTCCTAGATTTGATGCAGAAACAACTAAGTCCCATGATGCTGGGTCTGTCTCAACGAATTCTACTTGTGAAGAAGACACATGACAGTCAATCCTCTCCTCGGGATACGGGTATCTATGATTATCGTTCACTGGAACATTCGTTAATAATGCGGCTACTAGCCGTTGAGACAACACAGGATTGCTCTCCACAATCATGACTCGTCTTGCGCTAGGTTGTTTTGATATTAAATCTAATTCCATAATTATCCTTGCATTATTAATAATCCCATCATTAGAGTTTTCGACTTCAATAAGCCCATACATCACTAGGACAACACGCTAGAAGCTGCATCCCCTACGCACAAACCGCACAAATCCCCCAATTCAACATTTTTACTAAAGTGACTTACTAACCAACAAGTCTCGAAATGTCATTGTAGAAAGTAACTACAAAAAGCATTCCGATGATTCCAAGCCCAAGAACAGCCGCTGCATTTTGAAACGCAATTGATGGCGGTTTTTTGAAAAGTTTTTCGTACACTAGATACAAAAATAATCCACCATCAACAATTGGCAACGGCAAGAAATTCAAGACCGCTAAGTTAACACTAATAATTGCAAGGAAGAAGAGCAAGAAACTGAAACCACGGTCACCAATCTTTGTTCCGATATGGACAATCCCAATTGGCCCACGTAATTGATCCACTCCTACAGATCTTCTAAGAAGCCGATCAATTGTCAAGTAAGTCATAACTAGCATATCAACCGTTTCATCAAAGCCCATTTGTAATGCCTTGATGGGATTACCGCCACTGCTTCTTGTTGTGTATATGGAATCAAACATCTGCATGGCAAGAGGCGAAGACCATCCGAGAGTAGCAAGACCTGTTTGGGATTCTTTAGAAATATCAATATCAACTGATGTTTCTGGCTTTCCTATAGTTGGAGCCTTCATCACACAAATAGCGTTGCTGCCTGCAGAAACAAACTCTCTTCGAACATCAGTCCAGTTTTCTATTGCAACTCCGTTAATTGAAATAATTTCCGACCCACCTAGTACCTGTTTATTTGCGATTTCAGTTGGAACTATTTCGTTAGCAACTATAGTTTCTTGCAACGGCTGAGCAATAAGCGGCAACTCCAAGGCATCAACAAGCAAGACACCAATTTTGCCTGACTGAACTGTTGCAGTTAACTTTGTTACAACTCCAGATCTAAGTACAACTACGTCAACGTCTCCATTTGGAATACCAGCAAGGAAATTTCGCAATTGTCCCATCCTTGGTGATTCAAGTGAGGAAACACTCAACACAACATCTTCTTCCTGAAAGACATTTTGATTTGGGCTGTCTGGTAACACAGTTGCTATTTTTGTGAGCGGGCACAGTCCAAGCAAACCACGTTCATAATTTTGAGGGGCATCAATTGGTATATCAACAATCCGCATCACTTCTAGATTTGGCTGAATAGGTACTGTTATTTCTACTTCATTTTTGCCATCAGTCCAATTTGTTAGTATTGGGCTTCCCCCGCTTTCCTCAACAATTGAGTTGAACTCTGACCATATTTTTACATTCTCTCCGTTAGCAAAATCCATCCTCATGCCTTGCTTGAGTGAATCAAAAGCACTGCCGGAACTAAGGACTGACATAACTTCTTCGCCAGCATCTCCGCTTCTCAAAGTTAAAGAAGCAGCAGGAAAAATACCTAATTCTAGCAATCCCTCATCATGCAAACTTGCAGGCATAATTGAAAAGGTCAATAAATCATTGCTACCCACCCGCTCAACTTCAAGTTCAACGGGAATGCCTGGCTTAGCCATAGCACCCGCAATTTGCACATCGGCAAATGTCCTTGCGGGTTTACCGTCAACATTTACTACTTCGTCCCCAGGGGCAAGATGTTTGCCATCAATATCAGTTGCTTTAGCAGCGGGAGAATCAGGAACAATCATCCCTACTACTGGCGCTTCAAAGCGTACACCTACCTGAAAGCAAATTACAAACAAGACCGCTGCCAATAAAATATTCATAACAACGCCAGCAGAAACAACAACCATACGTTTCCCAATTGTGCATCTGTTATAGCTTCTTGGGTCATCGGAGACAGCATCGGGCTTCCCATCTTCTTGTCCGAGCATACTCACGAACCCACCGATAGGAAGCAAACGAAGAGAGTATTCCGTCTCTGAAAGGGAATGTTCACGTAATTCTATATCTGACATTTCAGCCGCATCTTTGCCAAATTTTTTGATAACTTTGGGCTTGGTTGACTTGTAGCAAAATCCAATCCCTTTGCGATACGAAAACACCGGAGGCCCCATACCAATAGCAAAAGCATTTGTCCGTATACCAGACCATTTTGCTGCCAGAAAATGTCCAAGTTCATGGATTCCGATTAGTAAACCAAAACCCAGAACAATTAAAATCATATTAACTAGCGACTCTAAACTCATCATAATCCTTTAGGAATTAACTTTGTACGAAGCAATGATTTGACGTGCTTTCGCCCTTGCTTCTTCATCTGCTGCAATCACAGAATCCATATCTACGTGACCATTACTATTCATGTTCTCAAGCACTTCAGTTACGATAGCAACCATCGCCCCAAAAGGAAGACCTTCTTTAAGAAAAGCATCAACAACAACCTCATTTGCCCCATTTAATATCGCTCCAGACATCCCACCCCTCTCAATGACACTGTAAGCAAGAGGAATAGATGGAAATACCTCTTGGTCGATTTTTTCAAACTCAAGAGCATTTAACTCCTCCCAACCAATTTGTTCGCTACAGCCACTAAATCTATTTGGCCAAGTTATGGCAAACTGAATAGGCAAACGCATATCTGGTGGGGACAACTGAGCAAGTACAGACCCATCACAATATTCAACTAAACCATGAACAATCGATTGTGGGTGAATGATTGCCTCTAGACGATTGGCTTCGACAGAAAACAACCAATGAGCTTCGATTAATTCAAGACCCTTATTCATTAGTGAAGCAGAATCAACCGTCACTTTAGTTCCCATGTCCCAAGTTGGATGATTCAAAACTTGCTCCACAGTTGCATTCAGAATCTCTTCTTTGGAAAAACCTCTTAAAGAACCACCGCTAGCGGTCAATACAATTTTCTTCACTTCTTTGTTTGGAGAATTTTCTAAAGCCTGAAAAATTGCACTGTGCTCGCTATCAACTGGCAATAAATTCACCTTTGATTTAGAGATGGCATCCATAACAATTTCACCGCCTGCTACAAGCGTTTCTTTATTTGCAAGTGCGATATCACAACCACATTCAATTGCAGCGAGAACTGGTTCGATGCCAGCGAAACCAACGATTGCTGCAACGACAAGGTCCCCCTTAACTGCATGGCTTCGAATTAATTGCGTTGCACTTGTGTATTGATTTGTTACACCTATTGACTGATCGACTTCAATCGAGACGGACTCTACTTGCAACTTGGTTGCTTGCTCTTTAAGCAAATCTATATTCGCGCCAGCAGCAAGCCCAACTACCGGCCAACTTCCTTCACCATCGATCTTACGAAGATGTTCGATTACTTCAACTGCACTACAACCGATTGATCCAGTTGAGCCCAATATAAATACTCTACGACTCATCCGCGGCTTTCCATGCTTGCTTGTAATTCCTCAGGAGTCACTGAACGCCTGCGACCTCCATAAACTGTTTTTCGAGTTTTTTTCACTGGAGGATCATCAGATTTTTGTTCAGCGGGTTCCTTGGGCGCATTGTCTTTCTTTTGCATTCGCTTAGAAACTTTTTTCCCTCGTTTCTTTTTTGCGACTTTTTTACTAGTTTTCTTATTTGTTTTCTTGCTGTTTTTCTTTCCAATGTTCTCATTAGGAGCATCAATTTCATTAGCACGCAAGTTTGCTTTCTCACTCTTTGGCTTTCGTGTTCTTCGATTTCTTCTTCGTTTTGACTTTTTCTTACTAGGGCTGTCTTTCAAAGTGTGTTTCAACTTGGTTATCACTTCCTCCGTCATTGTTGACATGTGGTTTCGCACTTCGACACCTTGCTCTTTGCAATACGCAATCGTCTCCTTACTCGATTTTCCAATGCTCTTAGCAAATTCGTAAACACGCATTGCAGAGTCAGCAGGAGCGTCCTGCTTTTTACTGCTTTGTTTATTCTTGGAAGTTTTATTTGTTTTTTTCGACTTGGGTTTTTCCAACAAATCAAGTTCGTTCTTTAAATCATCTCCGCCAGAAATAGAACTTGCATCAGCAATTGGAACGCTCTTGCGTCCTCGTCGCCTTGAGCGCTTTCTGCCTTGCTTTGTCTTGGATGCATCATCTTTATTCAAGTAGTCCTTCTCTGACTTAATCAAAGATGCAATCGACGGCAACTCCTTTACCGCAAGTGAAGTGACATCAATGTCGGCTCCTCGCTCATCATAAGCGTAATAAACCAACCGATCTTTCGCTAACTCTTCGCTAATGCGAACAACTATGCGTTTCTTAGATTTGTATTCATATTGGTCTAGTTCACTACGTTTATTTGATAACAAATATGTTCCCACTGAAGGTGAGCAAGTAAGTTCCACACGGGAAATTTGCTCGTGGTGAAGTAGCCAGCCACAGTGCCTAGTTGCATCAGCAGCAACTTCTTCAGTTGTTTTAACATTACCCCTGCCATCACAATGAGAGCAGTCAACATAATGGCTATCCAAAACACTTGGGCGGATTCTCTGCCGTGTCATTTCAAGTATCCCAAACCTGCTAATTGGAAGCAAAGTGGATCTTGCACGATCCCTAGCGAGGTTATCCTCGAAGCGTTGCTCTACCTTTTTACGATTAGACGCCCGCCCCATATCAATTAAATCATTTATCACAATGCCACCTAGATCACGAAGTCGCAATTGCCTACAGATTTCATCTGCTGCCTCTAAATTTGTGTTTACTGCATTTGCCTCGCTGTTCTTAGCATTTCTACTTTTGCCAGAATTAACATCAATAGCAACAAGTGCTTCGGTCTGGTCGATTACTAACCGGCCGCCGCTAGGAAGAGCAACTTCTCTGCTGTGCACTTTTTCAATTTGCCTTTCTATATCAAACGCATGAAAAATTGGCGATGATCCACGATATTGAATAATTTTGCGAGAAGAACGCGGTGCAGCAATTTTTAAAAATGATGAAATGCGTTCGTACGAGGATTCTGAGTCAACAACTATAACATCAATAGACGGTCTCAAAATATCTCTAATAGTCCGAACTAACAAATCAGATTCGTTATACAACTGGCAAGGAGAACCGAGGTTTTTGATTCGTTTCTCAATCAACTTCCAAAGACGAATCAAATACGCAACATCGCGCTTAACTTCAACTTTTGTCTTTCCTAGCGCTGCAGTTCTTAATATGAACCCAAATCCACTGGGTAAATTCAGAGAATCGAGGACTTTTCGCATTTTCTTTCGAGCGTCATCATCTTCTATTTTTCGGGACACTCCGACCTTATTCATGTAAGGCATCATTACAGATAGTCGACCGGGAATTGAAAGGTAACTAGTCAGAGTTGGACCTTTAGTCCCAATTCCCTCTTTCAAAACCTGCACCAGAATTTCATCACCCTTCTTTAAACATTTTTGAATGGATGGACGTTTATGTTTTGCAATTTTCTTGCCCACACGTTCGCTTGTTTCCTTACCCGGAAAATATTTTGGATGCAAATCAGTTACGTGCAAAAACCCACGCTGTGCACCACCGTATTCGATGAATGCTGCTTGAATTGCTGATTCAACATTCGTAACTCGACCCTTGTAAATGTTACCGACACCTGTTGCCGCTTTAGTACGCTCGGTGTACAACTCTTCAAGACATCCATCTTCAAGAATCGCTATCCTTGTTTCGATGCCGGGATCATCATGAACTACCATGATTTCCTTGGCTTCATTTTTTTTTGCTGTCACTGCAAATCCTTACTTGCCAAAAATGGCTAATGTAAGAACACATACCAATTTGAAAGTGATACTTTCAAGAGCGGATACTCCGCTTTCTGGTTTGAACGAAACATCATTTCGCTCTTTTGTGTTCGTCTGACTTCGCAGGCCGCAAAACGCGATCCCTGCTTGTCAATGTTCTATCGATATGCCTAATCTTGTGCGGTGGACCATCCACCAATTGCCTCAGGCACGGTTTTCTGTAATTCCCTTCGAAGCGTCGAGAGAATCCGACGATCCGAGTCGAGAGACCCAATTTTTCTAGCGAGCCGCTCACACTCCTCAATCCTGACATGCCGTATTACCTGCTTAATGGCAGGAATCTGTGATGGAACCAATGATAGGTTCCTAAGGCCAAGACCTATGAGAAGCATAGTATATATCGGATCACTTGCTATCTCACCACAGAGGGAAGTTTCAATATTTCCACGCCTAGCGGCCCTAATAACCGACTTTATGAGTTTAATTACAGCAGGATTCGAAGCAGTGTACAAACTAGCAACCCGTTCATTGCCCCTATCTACCGCTACAGTGTATTGGATAAGGTCATTTGTACCAATAGAAAAGAAGTCAACTTCTCTGGTAAATGTAGCCGCCATCAGAGCCGCGCTTGGCACTTCAACCATCATTCCTACAGGAATTTTGCTTGCAAACTCAATCCCCTCATCTTCGCATTCTTCAAGCACATCTGTAAAAATTAGTTTGGCTTGGCGCAATTCATTCATGCAAGTAATAAGTGGAAACATCACTCTAAGTGGTCCAAGTGTTGAAGCACGAATAATTGCACGTAATTGCGTTCGAAAGAGATCTTGGTTTTGTAAACAATAACGGATAGATCGAAGACCCAAAAACGGATTCCGCTCGGGCTCCATCGACTGGGCTTGAGTATATTTATCTGCTCCCAAGTCAAGAGTCCTAATCGTTAATGTTCTGCCATCTAAATTATGAAGTGCTGTTGCATACTCTTCATAGAGTTCGTCTTCTGATGGCAAGCTTGAACTTGTCAAATATTGAAACTCCGTTCTATAAAGTCCTACACCCTCGCCACCCTTTGCAATAACTTGGTCGATTTCATGTGAAAACTCAATGTTTCCGTAGAGATGAATTTCAACTCCATCTGCTGTAATCGATTGTTGCTTGGAAATCTCTTGCGTTTTTTGCTTAAATGTTTCGAGCACTTCGATGTTACGCCGCATCTGTGCAATGGTCGCATCGTCAGGTTCTATAGTAACTGTGCCTGACTTGCCATCTAAAATCAATAAATCCCCATCACTTACTTCTTCGGCTACTGATTTACAACCAACTACAACAGGGACACCAATAGCAGCAGCAACAATCGAACTATGATCCGTTCGACCGCCGATATCTGTTGCGATTCCCAAAACATTCTCGTGATTAAATGTTGCTGCATCTGCTGGAGTGACTTGGTGACAGATAACAATTACGGGCTCATGAACAGCGGCAAGGCGGTCTTTTGACCCACCTGTTAACTGAGTCAACAATCGCCTTTCCAAATCAAATACATCATTTGCCTTATCTTTAAATACTGAGCTGTCCATCGAGCGGAACTTGTCAGCCAGTTCACCAAATGCTTCAACAACTGCGAACGCTGCGTTAACACCCTCAGTTTCTATCCGTTCTTGGATTGGATCAATTAGAGTTGGGTCATTCAACAGCCCGAGATGGAATTCAAATATTTTTGCTGGCTCTTCCCCAAGAGTTGTTGCCACTTGATTTCTGTCTTGTGTTACTTGTGAGATGGCACCATCTATTGCGTTTTTGAATTTTGCCAACTCTTCGGGTATTTCATCCTCGCCAAGAATTAAAAACGGAACACGGTGCAATGATTTCTCAAGCACCATTGCTCTGCCGATAACTACGCCGGGACTAACTGGGATTCCTTGTAATCGTTTCATTCGATGTACGCGCTCAGCTAAGTTCAATCAGAAGTTCTGAGGGCGATTAGTATTATATCATATACATGATATTTTCTATTTCTAACTGTCTCGGACTCCAGTCCAGAGGTAATGCCCAAGAGCCCTAAAGTCATCTCCTATAACGAGTAACGCAGGGAGCAACAAGAGTATTAGGACTGTTGCACTCATCAAACCAAAAGAAATTGCTAGGGCCATCGGAATCAAAAACTTCGCTTGCATAGATTGCTCAAGCATAAGCGGAGTCAATCCTAGAACAGTTGTTATCGTTGTAAGAAATATTGGTCGAAGCCGAGCTGCCCCTGCGCTCAAAAGTGCCTCTTTCATGGACTCGCCTTTGCTCCTACTAGAATTGTAAAACTCTACAAAGATTAGTGAATCATTCACAACAACTCCACTTAAAGCAACAAATCCAATCATGCTCAAAAATGAAAGTGATACACCAGCGAAGAAATGTCCCCAGATAACACCGATTATTGCAAAAGGAATACCTATCATAACTATGAGAGGTTGATAGTAACTATCAAATAACCAAGCGAGAATTACGTAAATCATCAAACAAGCAGCGAGGAACCCAACTGGAAGAGTTGCGAATGCTTCTGCTTGCTGTTCTTGCCTTCCGCCCTTCTTGATTGAAACATCTGGAAATGCTTTCTTCCATTCCTCGTAAGGCAGTTGAGCAACTACCGACTCGGGGCTTACTCCTTCAATTGTATCGGCGGTAATCGTCACAGTACGTTTTCTATCAAGTCGGTGAATTGAAGTGAACCCTCGTTTTTCTGTGATATTTGCTACTTCAACAAGAGGAACTGCATTGCCAAGAGGTGTAATTACCCAAAGTTTCTCCAACTCACCAACATTTTGCCTTACATCTTTTCCCATTTTTACGCGTATATCTACTTCTTCATCACCTTGAGCAAATACGTGAGCATCAATTCCATAAACCGAACCACGAACTTGTCTTGCTAAATCAGACAAAGTCAACCCTGTGCTTGACGCTCCTTCTCGAAGTTCAATGTGCAATTCGCGTTGACCTGTTGATGCATTGTCAACAATATCGTGCACCGCAGAGAATTTAAGCAAATCTCCTTGGATTTGTTCTGAGGCAGCAAACAAGGACGATTCGTTTTCTCCATGCAATCGAATCGTTATTGCAGGTCCGCTTGGGGCGCCTGACATCATTTCATACCCGATGCTGTCAGCCAATTTAGCCCTATCTCCAATCTCCTCTCTGATAAGATCGATTACTTCATTTGCACTTAAGGTTCTTGTCTCCGCAGGAGTTAACTCTATAAAGAGTTGCCCAAGGTTAGAAGAGAAACCTCCAGAGGCACCTTCTGTCTCCATCTGAGCACCTGCAATAGTACTAATGTGATGCACTTGGGTTTGTTTTCTTGTTGCCTTTTCAACATGTTCAAGCATATTCATTGTCCGTGAAAAAGGTGTCCCCTCTGGCATTCGTAAATTAATCGCGATTGTCTCAGCATCTGGAATAGTCATAAACTCATAACCAACTCTCCCACCTGCAACTAAACCAAATGAAGCAACCAAAGTCGAAATGGCAAACGCTAGCGCGATATAACGAAACTTAATGACAAGACCAAGCAAATTAAGATAAACAGGGACAATGCGCTCAAACACAAGTGAGTCACGCTTTGCCTCAAACCGCTTCATTAAAACACCTATTTTTGATTTTGATGGCTTTTCCGTCTTTTCTAAACTATGCCCTAAGTGCCCCGGCAAAATAAGTAAGGCCTCAAACAAACTCATTGCCAAAGCACATGCAATTACGATTGGAAGCGCTCCAAGCAAGTCACCCATATTCCCTTTTACAAACGTAAGTGGTAAGAATGCCACAATCGAAGTCATCACAGTAGCAAAAACAGGCCAGAGCACTTGACCTGCCCCATCCACTGCTGCCTGCATAGCAGAGACTCCTTTCTCGTGTTGTGCTTTTATATTTTCAGCAACAACAATGGCGTCATCAACAAGTAAACCAAGTACAAGAATTAGAGCAAACATGGTTAACATGTTTAATGTAATTCCAAAGAGGTACATGATAAATAAGGTCCCACCAAGAGCAGTAACAAGACCTATCCCTACCCAAAGAGCAACTCTCCAG
>CAZLCM010000031.1:0-10260 GCA_964558055.1 uncultured Isosphaeraceae bacterium
GACGATGCAATCAACTCGCCAGTAAAAATGAAACAGATTTTTGACCGAATTCCCAAACACTCTATGTCTGGACACACACATGTTCCGGGAATTTTTACCAGTGAACCAGACTTTTACCCTCCGGACGACATTGACGATACGTTCAACTATGAGAGCGAAGAACACATCATTATTAACCCAGGATCCGTTGGGCAGCCTCGTGATCTTGACCCAAGAGCAAGTTACGCGATACTTGACGACGAAGAAAAAAAAGTCGATTTTTTTCGACTTGATTACGACGTTGACTCAGTTCGCGACAAGATTTATGCAATTCCCGATCTTAGTAATTGGCTTGGTGATCGACTTCGCGAAGGTCGCTAAGATCAGTATGGAAAGTAGGACAATATGACACCTCAGGCACGCCGGCGGTTGATTCCAGTAATTGTTGTTTTTTTGGCAGGCAGTATTTTGGCTGTCCTCATCTTCGGTCCCAAAAACCCTAACGACCCGATTAATAAGCCGATTCCTGAAACCCCAAAAGAGGTTGTTGTTGAAAATACTCCAGAACAACCACAAGAAAATGTCGCTAAAAGTACAACTCCAGAAGCAACTGAAGTTGTAAACAAAAACTTAAAACCTTTTGAGGAGTTAAGTTTAGTTACTCAAGACTCAACTTCTTCGACAGCATTACTTGGTTCTCTTAGTGACTTCGAGAATTGGAAAATGGAAGTTGAGTTTACAGGTAGCGGTGCTGCTATATCTTCAATACGCTTCTCGGATATTTATGAAACCGTTGACGGGAAATTAGCGTGGAACAAGTTCCGTAAAGATGGTGGTCAGCAACCCTCGATTGATGACCTTTATCTTCTAACTTCAACTTATGAACAAAATGGTTTTTCTGCTTCCGTTCTTGGGGCATACCAAGTTGTAATTAATAATCAGAAGTTATCGCTTTCAAAAGACAACGTTTGGAAACAAGTTGACACAACTTCAAACTCTGTCTCTTACGAAGCGAATGTAGTAGACGTTAATGGAAACAACATTGCAATCGTTTCTCGTACGTGGACACTCGGTACTGGTTACGACTTGCATTTGCAACAGTCAGTCAAAAACCTCACGGGTCAGGATTTCACCGTACAGTGGTTACAGTATGGACCACCAAGTTTAACTGTTGACCGTTCAAGATACATGGACCGAAGGCGTTTTCGTTTTGGCTGGGAACTCAGTGACGAGTTTGATCCAGACCATGCCGCACCAATTCAATCTAACGATTTCCTTTACGAGTTTGCAGATACAACGAAAGAGCAAGACATAACTCTTTGGCCAACGCAAGAAACACAAGAAGAGGGATATAAACTTTCTTGGTTTGCTTCGACGAACCGTTATTTTTCTGTTGCTGTTATGCCAACTATAAATAACAAAGGCGAGGGAAACCGAATCATTACTAACAAAATTGCCACTATTACTTCTAGTGTAAAAGGGTTCAAGGATTCGGAATTTGTTCTTACTGGTTTATGGAGTCCAACTACTACTGTAGCAAGTGGAAGTTCTTATGACATTTCCATGGATGTATATGCGGGACCGCTCCAGCGTTCTGTTCTTGATGAAAAACAACCATACATAGCACTCAACATGCGTGACATGGTGCTCTATCAAATGTCATCCATGTGCGCAATTTGTACCTTTCAGTGGCTTGCTGATTTTCTTGCAGTTGTCCTAACAACTCTTGACCATTATGTTGTTTTTGACTGGGGTCTTGCGATTATTCTTCTTGTTCTCATAGTTAGAACTATTTTGCATCCAATTACCAAGAAGTCGCAAATCAATATGCAGCGCTTTGGCAAAGTAATGCAAAAACTAAAGCCAGAGATTGATAAACTCAAACAAAAATATCCTAACGACCCTAAGCGTGTTCAAACTGAACAGATGGCTCTAATGCAAAAATACGGTGTAAATCCATTCCAAATGCTTGGATGCTTGCCAATGTTTTTACAAATGCCGATTTGGGTTGCCCTGTATGCATTGCTTTATTTTATGTTTGACATTCGTCAAGAACCGGCGTTCTTCGGATTCTTCCAACTCTTCTGGGAATGGCCGTTCTTGGCTGACTTAAGTTCCGCGGACCACTTCTTTGGTCAATTTGCGGAGCCAAAACATTTCCTTCTTTGGAACATCACTGGAATAAACTTGTTGCCAATTTTAATGGGCGTTATTTTCTTTATTCAACAGAAATATATGTCTCCTCAATCAATGGCTACTACTCCTGAACAGGCATCACAGCAAAAAATAATGCGAGTGATGATGGTTGTCCTATTCCCACTCATGCTTTATTCAGCTCCTTCTGGCTTGACTTTGTACATCCTTACTTCAAGTACAGTTGGCATCTTAGAAAGTCGTCGCATTCGAAAACATATTGACGATATACCGATTGAGCCAAAACCAACTGGACCAACTGCAGGAAAAGGTAAAAAACCCAAAGACAAACAAGGTCGTGCTTGGGCTGATGCGATGGAAGCGAGAAGAAAAAAAGTTCAAAATAAAGCGAAGAAACGCAACTTTAAAAAACGAGGTTAAACTAATCACCGATGGATTTTGAAACGACCATCGTTGCGGTAAGTTCAGCAAGCGGATTTTCTTCTCATGCATTAGTTAGAGTAAGCGGATCTCGAGCGTTAGAAGGCGCAGGAGCCCTGGGTCTTTGCCCACAGTTACGCAATTTTGTTACTGGGAGATTGAAAATCCTAGGAAACGAACTTCCTGTGTTTGTGGGTTCATTCAAAGCAAGCAATTCGTATACTGGTCAGGACACTGTTGAAATTCTAATGGTAAATAACAAGTCGCTTATCGACGAAGTTGTTAAATCACTCATTAAAAACACAAACGGTCGACTAGCAGAGGCAGGTGAATTTACTGCACGCTCGTTTGTGAATGGGAACATTTCTCTTTCTGCTGCTGAGGGTGTTTGTGCAAGCATTTCAGCAAGTAATGACCGAGAATTGCAAGGAGCAGCGTTGCTTCGTGATGGAGTTCTTGCAAAACTTGTAGAGCAAATCTCGTCGGAACTAACAAGAGCACTTGCATTAGTTGAAGCGGGCATAGATTTTACTGACGAAGAAGATGTTATAGCAATCACTGAAGAAGACCTGTTATGTTCTCTCCAACTAAACATTGATGCAGTTAAAAATATTCTTGAGAACAAAATATCCATGGCTCAATTGCGTGTTTTGCCTAGCGTTGTTCTTGCAGGAAAACCAAACGCCGGTAAGTCGACTCTCTTTAATGCACTGATTGAGAAGGAGCGCTCTGTTACTTCAAACTTATCTGGCACAACAAGAGATGCAATAATTGAACAAGTACATTTTGGTTCCTATGAAGTCCTGCTTATTGATGTTGCCGGCAAAGAGATTCCCACAAGCGAATTATCTAGTTCCATGCAATCGGCTGCAAACATGGCTGTAAAAAACTCTGACCTTTTGCTTTGGTGTGTCGCCCCTTGCGATGATGATTCTGATAAACCTAAGAATTCTATAGTTGTGTATACAAAGGGAGATCTTAAAGGAGCATCCAAAGATGCTGTATGTGCAACTACTGGTGTTGGTATTCCAGAGCTTAAAAAGAAAATTGATTCTCTTCTTTCACACTCCCCTACTCCAAAACCAAACACCCTTGCGCTCCTTTCTAGGCATGAAAACTATCTTCAAAAAGCATTGCAATCACTTTGCGAAGCTAAGAACCAGTTGCAAACACCAGAACTTGTAGCAGCGTCATTACGTGAATCCCTTAACTCCATTGGTGCAATTACAGGTCAAGTAACCCCAGACGAAATTATTGGCGAAGTTTTTTCTACGTTCTGTGTTGGCAAATAATTACGAGTTCGTTCTCGTTATGTTGCAATACGGATACGTATCTTTTTAAGCGTGCTGCTACAACGCTGTTGTAATTTTTGTAAAAGTCCAGAACGAATAAGTTGGTTAAGTTTATAAGAGGTCGAAGAATCAGAAACCGATACCTCTAGAATTCCAGACCGCAAAGATGTTGGAATCGCGTTCTTGGTCAAAGTGCTTGGTACAAGATCCTCCCAAGCTTCTAACAATTGTGTGAGTTGTTTATTCCCTTTTTTGAGTGATTTCCTAAAATCAATAATCGTTGATTCGATACTTGTGTCTTTCACTCTTCTCTTGCGCCATTTCCGCAGCTGTTCTACTTGTAGATGCAATTTTGCCATCAAGCATATAGTACTATGAAGTTGTAATACCCAAAGACATTCTTTCAAAAAGTCGCCAACATCATTTCGCTAGGGATGTTATTGTTTCTACTTATGACGGCTATACACCTAAATGCATTAACAAAAAAGTTTGGCGAAACAACAGCGGTAAATAGCATCGACCTAGAAATCGAAGCGGGTGATTTATTCTTTTTGCTAGGACCCTCAGGATGTGGCAAAACCACCCTACTTCGTATGCTCGCTGGTTTTATAGATCCAACCAATGGCAGTGTTTATTTTGGAGAAGAAAACGTAACACATACCCCGCCGAACAAACGAAATACTGGGATGGTTTTCCAGAGTTATGCACTCTGGCCACACATGAGTGTGCTAGAAAATGTTGCATACGGGCTAAAAATACGCAAAATTGAATCAGAAGAACGTAAAAAACAAGCACAATCAGCACTTGAAGTCGTGCAAATGGGGCATCTTGCAAACCGAAGACCAAATGAACTCTCTGGCGGTCAGCAGCAACGGGTAGCGCTTGCAAGGGCAATTGTCGTTGAACCAGACGTTCTATTGCTAGACGAGCCCCTTTCTAATTTAGACGCCAAGTTACGCCTTGAAATGCGGTGCGAGATAAGGCGAATCTGCACAACTCTTGGTATTACAACTGTTTACGTTACGCATGACCAAAAAGAGGCGCTTTCAATCGCGGACAAAATGGCTATTTTGAAAGATGGTGAAGTACACCAAGTTGGCTCACCGAGTGAAATATATAGAAACCCAAATTCGAAGTTTGTCGCTGAGTTTATTGGTGAAACCAACTTTGTTGAGGCAAAACCTGTCAATGGGGGATTGGATACCGTTTTAGGCGTGCTCGGGTGTGAGGGTGAGATACCAAACGGAACTGTTGTTTGCTCCCTGCGGCCCGAAGCAATTTCCGTTCACGAAGCCCCCGCTTCAATAAATGCTTTTTCTGGTACCTGTGTTGAAACTATTTATCTTGGAGAAGTTGCCCAGCACCAAGTGAAGGTGGCCGATCAGTTAATCCTTAGAGTGACTGAAGTGAATCCAAGCCACGTTGGAAAAATTGGCGATGCCATGCACCTCTCGATTAATCCAAGGGATGTTGTCTCCCTAACCAAATAAGAGCAGTTGCCCTAATTTGCGCCTATTAACACGATTGTGCTGCCAAATGTTGTGTACTTTGGCTTTTTTCGGTCTAAACATAGTCGGCCCAAGTGCCTAGCATACATCCCCACTTTTGCAGAGCGGGTTATCGGACCTTCTTTTGTCGCGGGAAACATTGGGGTTGCGGGTTGACGTTCCACGTAGAACATGGGATAACACACGGGTGTTTGTTGAGTGTGTTCCACGTGGAACGAACGGAATGTTTCTCGGGTGGTTGAAGGAGTAACCATAATGGCTGTGCCAGCAAAAAAGAAAAAGCGTCGTCTGGGCAAGGGTTTGGAGAGTTTGTTGTCAAAGCCCGTTGAGGTGGCTCCGCCGGTGGGCAATGGTTCCAAGTCAGCGCAGAGAGAGGGTGTTTCAACGACACCAGAAACTCCATCTTCAGAAGAGACGGGGGCCCTAGTTTATCTCGCAGTAGATCGCATTGAGCCTAACCCAAGACAACCTAGGCAGCTTTTTGATGATGACGGGCTCACGGCATTGGCGGAGTCAATCAAAAACGCTGGACTAATGCAGCCGGTAGTCGTGAGAAAGGGTAATGGGGACAATTACGAATTGGTTGCAGGGGAGAGAAGATGGAGAGCTGCTCAAATTGCTGGACTCAAGCAAATGCCATCCATCATCCGTGACTTGGATGATAAGACATCTGCAGAATGGGCGCTTATTGAAAATCTCCAGCGTGAAGATTTGAATCCAATCGACAGAGCTGAGGCGTTTGACCGACTTGTTGTTGATTTTAATGCTACCCAGAAGGAGATAGCAACGCAACTTGGCATCGACCGCTCGAGCGTGTCTAACTTCTTGCGTCTTAATGACTTAGAGCCGTCTGTAAAAGATGCTGTTCGGGATGGGCGCCTATCTATGGGGCACGCCAAGGTAATCTTGGGCATTCCTGACATGAGCACGAGCAGGGCGATTGCCCGTCGCTGTGCCAAGGAGCAATGGTCGGTCAGAGAACTCGAAAGACAGATTAAGTCATTGCATTCGAGAAGGAAGGAAGTAAAGCCAGAAGAGCCAAATCCTCTTGCCATGTACATGGACAACCTCGCCCAACAACTAAGTGATCATCTCGGAACCAAAGCAAATATCTCACTTGGAAAGAAAAAGGGTGAAGGTAAACTGACAATTGAATTCTATTCGAATGACCAATTTGAGGGCATTCTTGATCAACTTAAGTTTAAACCAAAAACTTAACATTACTAAAAAGTCGGAAGCCAAATTAATCGATGGTATTGCATGCAAAAAATGCATGCAAATCATCCAATTCTCCGGTTGCCGAGTAACGCATTTTCTAAAACTTCAGAAGATAAATCCAAGTATATGTTCAAAAGGGTGCTATCTAGCTGGGCTCAGGATTTGTTAGTGCAACTTCAAAAAGAAAAGGTAAGTTTGAAATACCAACGAGCAGCGTAAGTTATCGGACGTCTTCAACGTGCCACTCTAAGCCATCTCGAACAACAGGTCTATAAAGGGTATCCCTTTCAACGGGAACAAAACCAGCGTCTCTGATTGCTCTTTGTAAATCATCGACGGTGCATTCCTGATGAGTATTATCTGAATCAACTTTTGTTATGTCGTACCACATTACAGTTCCGTCGATATCGTTCGCGCCACATTGCAACATGTGTTGAGCCATCTGTAGAGTTTGCATAATCCAAAACGCTTTAACGTGTGGGACGTTGTCGAGCATTAATCTAGAAATTGCAATTGTTCGAAGATTCTCTACTCCGCTTGGTCCTGGAAGTTGTGACAGTTCGCTAACGCCGGGAATAAAAGGCAATGGAATAATTGTTTGAAACGAACCCTGATTCAAATTCTTCAATGCACGGTCTTGTTCTTCTCTAAGTAAGAGCATGTGATTAATTCTGTCTCTGGTTGTTTCAACATGTCCATATAACATGGTCGCATTTGAATTTAAACCGAGTTCATGAGCAACACGATGTACATCCATCCATTCTTCACTCCCGATTTTGCTTCTGAAAACTTCGTTATGAACTCTGTCGTCAAAAACCTCTGCGCCGCCTCCGGGAAGAGAACCTAGACCCGACTCAATCAAATCTTCTAAAACTGAGGTAATTCCTGCTAATCCGTCACGTCCACGTTTTGAAATCCTAGCAAAGTGAACTATTTCTACGGCCGTAAATGCTTTGATGTGAATTAATGGAGCAACTTCACGAATTGTTTCTAGCATTTCTGTGTAGTAAGAAAAAGGTAACCAAGGGTGCAGTCCACCAACAATGTGAATTTCTGTTGCGCCTGACTGCAGGGCAAGTTGAGCTTCGTTTTTTATGTCATCCAATGAATGTTCGTATGCGCCGTGTTGATCTTTTTTTCTATAGAAGTCACAAAACTTACAACTCAATGCACAGACATTTGTATAGTTGATATGTCTATTAATATTGTAATAGGCAACATCACCATGTTTGTTGCGGCGCATTAAATCAGCAAGCACACAGACAGTCCAGAGGTCGGGAGTTTCATACAGAGCAATCCCGTCATCTTTGGTTAGCCGTTCGTTACAGATTACCTTGTCAACTATTTTAGTTAAGGAGGTGTCTGTTGGATTAATCGCTGATGAAGCATCCATAGAACGGTATATCCTAACCGACTTCAAGAGCAAAAAATTTTGTGAAAATAGGGGGGCTGTAGGTTTTGTTCAACTGAATCCTGAGTGGATAGTTGTGGTTGAGAAAACCCTTGTCTGTTTCTCACCGATGCAAATAGGGTGATGCAAACAAGCCCAGACAATAATTCTGCTAACACCGGATACGCTTTTTTATCCGACCCTTTGCAACTTTCTTCTAAGGACTCCTTGCCTTTTCCAGAAAAAGCAGCATCTCGTCTTGCAGAGCAGCGATCAAGCAGATACGACGAAGTGTTTTTTGCGCTCGAAGATGCTGACCTAAAAATAAGAGAACTCGCATCAATCATGGGCATGCTCCCAAATGATGACGATCTCCCTACAGCTGCATAAATAAACCACACTCTGGGGTCAGACTCCTTTTTGGGGTCAGACTCCTTTTTTGGGGTCAGACTCCACTTTTGGGGTCAGACTCCACTTTTGGGGGCAGACTCCTTTTTTGGGGTCAGACTCCTTTTTTGGGGTCAGACTCCTTTTTGGAGTAGACACTGGAGTCTGACCCCAAAATAAAGAATTGTGATGGCATCTGTCCGAAGTGATTGGAATCTAGTTTTCAACTAGTACTAAGCTCAACACCAAAGAAGCCAACCTTCTTCTACGGTACGATTCATCGTTGATAAATCTCATTGACTGACGATGTGGTGTTATTACACTTTTTGAATACTCTTTGCTGGTAAATTTATGGGGTTGTGGAACTATTAATGAGTCGGGCACCGGTGCCTCTGAAAGTTGCTCGATTTGCCCCAACAATTCTGTTCGTACCTCCCCAATTGAATACACGGTGCCAGCTGGAATTAGCGGTATAGAACCCCCACTTGTGTCTAAATAGGTTGGGTTTTTAAAAACTGCCCTCAATCCTCCCGCTTTACGAATATAAACACCGTCACTTCCCTCAACCCTGTACAACTTTTCAAACGAATTATCCTGGCGCATATCAACGGGCACCACCCGAAGCGATCCGCTCAACGGGCTCCTATCTTGTACACCTTGATCAACAGGAACAAGTTCTACTTCTTTGGCAGGTTGTAGAATCAAAAAAAAATAAGCAATGAAACTAGCCGCTGACAAGTGGAAATTCATGATAATTTAAGTATAGTCCACTTCATGGCAACAGTATTATCTATAAACGTGTCAAGTGGTGGTATTCCTAAAATTCCAGTCGAATCCTGCAATGTAACTTTCGATGGTCTCGAAGGTGATGGTCGCGATCATGATAAACACGTTACAAGAGACAGGGCGATAAGTTTGATTGACCGAGAAATTCTTGACCAACTCACTAGGGAGGGGTACGAGGTCCCTTGGGGCGCTGTTGGTGAAAATCTAACTGTTGAAAACCTTGATGTGCAATCTCTAGAAACGGACGACCGCCTTGTATTTTCAGGTGGAGTGGTCATAGAGCTCGTTGAAGGTCGAAGACCTTGCTTTGTCCTTGACCCACTTGGTATAGATCTAAAAAAAGATATCGTTGGCAGGTGTGGCTACATGGCGCGGGTAGTCACTGAAGGCACAATCACAACTGGTGAATCAATCGTCGTGCAAAAAGCGAACACATAACAATGTGGCCACACACCGTTGCAATTTTAATTGGCGGCCAAAGCAAGAGAATGGGAAGTCCAAAACATTTGGTGGAATTATCAAATGGAAAAACAATGCTGGACATGATGCTAGAGTTTTCTTGGTCTGTTGGAAAACAAACAGTAATACTAGGTGGAGACGTTACGGGTCAACGCTGTATCCACGATCTAAGAAAACAACAGGGACCCGTTGCGGGAATTGAAGCATTACTTAATTCAGACATTGATAAAAACTATCTTGTTGTTGGGTGTGATATGCCAAATCTAAAAAAGATTGATGTTGAGCCACTTCTTGCAAGCAATGACAACGCTGTTTTTTCTTGTGGGAACAGGTTACTTGGATTGCCGTTGCTAATCAAAAGCGAAGAATTGTCTTCTTGTACTGCGTATCTTGATTCCGGCGGTAGATCTATTCGTGGTTTTGTTTCAGAAATCCCACATATTGAAGTTAAACTTGAAGATAGTAAATCATCAAGGTTATTAAGCATTAATTCAACCGATGATCTCAACAAGCTCTCCCTTGAATAGCGGAGTACGCGATTCATTATCAACATTGTGTGATAAAAGCACGTTCGCTTCTGGGAAATACATTGCACAGTTTCCGTTTGCAATAAAGACCTCACGAACTGTAACCTCTAACTCACCAGATGTTCCGCGCACAACAACTT
>CAZLCM010000032.1:0-10145 GCA_964558055.1 uncultured Isosphaeraceae bacterium
TTGTCCTTTGCCCAGGTCAGGGCGCACAAAAATCAGGAATGGGAAAAGCGTGGTTCGATGCATCACCTGCTGCAAAAGCAATTTTTGAAGAAGCAGATTCGGTGCTTGGCGACTCGCTTGGTTTGCCGTTGAGTGAAATTTGTTTCAATGATCCAAATGGTGAAATTAACAAGACAAACATAAGTCAACCAGCAATTTACACTTGCTCGGTTGCATCTTGGCACGGACTTCTTGAACAGGGTCTCGATGGTGATGTGGTCGCAACTGCAGGACTATCACTTGGTGAATACACCGCGCTTCACCTCGCAGGCGTTTTTTCATTTGCAGATGGCTTACGGCTAGTTTCTAAAAGAGGGCAACTTATGCAGAACGCAGCAGAAACCGAGCCAAGCACTATGGTTGCGGTGATGGGCGACGATGATGCAGCCCTATCCCTTTGTGATGAGGCAAAAGAAGGCGATGAGATACTCGTCGCTGCTAACTTTAACGCTCCTGGGCAAACGGTATTGAGTGGTTCTGTGGCTGCTTGTGAGCGTGTTGTTAGCATGGCAGATGCAAAAGGTGTACGAGCAACTGCTCTATCAGTTGCAGGCGCGTTTCACTCGCCATTTATGGCAACAGCAGCCGATGGAATGCGAGATGCACTTGAAGAATCCACGTTACATGCTCCTAAAATAGATGTTTGGTCAAATGTGACTGCTGGATTACACTCCAAAACTGCCATCGTTGACCGGCTTGTTGACCAAATAACTGGCTCAGTACGATGGTCTCAATCATGCAGCGAAATGGCAACTTTGTATGATGGGTGCCAATGGCATGAACTCGCACCAAGCGGTGTGCTCCGTGGACTTATGCGACGTATTACCCGAGATGTGAAGGTACAACCCCATGATGAACCTACATAAAATTGCATTGGTATCAACTCTCTTTACAGGGCTTCTTTTGTTTGGAGTTGGTTGTGGTGAAGAAGTTGTTGAAGCACCTAAACCAGTTGTTAAAAAACCAAAGAAAAAACCAAAACCAAAAGCAAGAGCTGTCAGCGAATTGGCGATTGAACATTCAATTGATCCGCGTATCTATATCAATGAAGAAGAAGCGCCAAAAGATGAGCAGTCCAGAGTAGCGATTTTGCAATTCTTTGATGCAATGTTAAAAGTAGATACAAGTGAATTGAAGAAAATGCTAGAACTCGGAGACCAGTTAACACTTGACACAATGGCGCAAAATGGTCTTGTGGAACAAATGGATAGTGTTTCTTTCATTGACGTAAAGGTTGGGTCCTCTCCTGATGGGCGTCAATGTCTAATGGGTGTCTATGAAATTGGTTTGGATTACCAAGTGCAGGTTTGGTATTTCACTAAGAGCGGTGATAATTTTACATTCGTGTCTGCGGGATCTCCTCCAGATCTTGCTAACACACTTCGAGGTAACTGGATTAACCATTTCTTTGAACTAAAAGATGAGATGATGGAAATAGCAAATCAGCCAGATGACGATTCGTCATACACAATATTTGGCGGTTCAAACGAGGGAGATAATTCTTCATCTGGTTCTGGAAGACCAAGCCCAGGACCATCTCCAAGCCCAGGACCTAGAAGACCAGGCGGTAGTCCTGGTGGACCAAAAACATAATGAGCTTAGAACAAGAATCAAGAGTAGCAATTGTCACTGGGGCTAATCGCGGCATTGGACGTGCGATTGCTTTGCAATTGGCGAGCGATGGTTTCAAGATTGCGATGATTGCCAGAAACGAAGATACTCTCTTAGAAGTACAACGTGAAATAGAAACTTCTGGTGGACAAGCATGCACCTACGTTTGTGATTTGTCTAAGACGGACTCTTTCTCGGAAACGATTGAAAAGATTATCCAAGAACAAGGTAGGCTTGATGTACTTGTGAATAATGCTGGAATGACACGTGACGGTTTATTACTGCGAATGTCAGATGATGATTTTGAGGATGTTCTTAATGTAAATCTTAAGGCAGCGTTTGTTGGTTGCAGATCAGCAGCAAGACAGATGATGCGAGGCAGGTGGGGGAGAATTATCAACATTACCTCAGTTGCTGGAGTGAGCGGAAATGCTGGGCAAGCAAACTATGCTTCGTCTAAGGCAGGGCTTATTGGCTTAACCAAAACGATAGCGAAAGAACTCGGAGCAAAAGGCATTACAGCAAACGCAATTGCCCCAGGATTTATAGAAACCGATATGACCGCTGTACTTGGAGAAGATATTAAAAAAGGCGTAGAGAGTTCTGTACCACTTCGTAGATATGGTCAACCTGAAGAAATTGCAGCGGCCGCCTCGTTCCTTGCTTCAGATGGCGGAGGATACGTGACTGGACAAGTCCTTGTGGTCGACGGGGGTCTTACCTGCTAACAAATCATGTTTATCAAAGGTACTCTAATTCAACTCCGTGATATAATGCCGCCCTCTAACGAGCCAGACCCCGATTTCATTAAACCAATAAACTATCCCGCGAAATAGCGGTACTTTAAGGAGATAGCAACAATGACCCGAGCAGAAATCGAAGCAAAAGTGATTGATATAGTTTCAACTCAACTAGGCGTGGATAAACAAGAAGTAAAACTTGAGTCAAGCTTCGCTAATGACTTGAACGCAGATAGTTTAGACACGGTTGAATTAGTGATGGAACTCGAAGATGCCTTTTCGACATCAATTCCTGATGAGAAGGCAGAACAAATCCAAACCGTGGGAAGCGCAGTCGATTTCATCGCTAGCGCATCTGGAACCGAGTAAGTTCGGGAAAGTTAATGTCATTTATGTCCAACCGACGCGTCGTTATAACTGGTCTTGGTGCGATTTCCAATTTAGGCCACGATGTAGAGTCGACTTGGCTAGGTCTTAAAGAGGGACGTTCGGGGATTGGACCAATTACAGCGTTTGAACAGGACGAAAGGTGGATTGCAACGATTGCGGGAGAAGTACGTGATTGGGATCCATCAGTCAAACTTGATAGGGGGGAAATTAAAAAAACCGACCGATTTGCTCAACTTGGGCTTTTTGCAGCAATTGAGGCAATGGAAAACAGTGGTCTTGATTGGGAACAAGGTGACCCTTATAGGCGTGGCGTTGTTTTAGGTTCTGGCGTTGGAGGAATTCAAACCATCGAACATTTTGCAGGAGTTCTTGTTGAAAAAGGACCTCGAAGATTAAGCCCATTCACTGTCCCTAAATTAATGGTGAACGCTGCTGCAGGTAACACATCGATTCGTTTCAATTTAAGAGGTGTGAATTGTGCACCTGCAACGGCATGTGCAACTGGAGGACATGCACTTGCTGAAGCGTTTATGTTCATTGCTTCAGATCACGCCGACTTTATCTTAGCCGGTGGTGCAGAAGGCGCAGTTTCTCCTGTCTGTGTTAGTTCTTTTTCAGCAATGAAGGCTCTTTCGACAAGGAACGATGAGCCAACGAAGGCATCTAGACCATTTGATGTCGACAGAGATGGGTTTGTACTCGCTGAGGGTGCGGCGGTTTTAGCAGTAGAAGAACTTGAACACGCAAAATCTCGTGGAGCAAATATTCTTGCTGAAATAGTTGGTTTTGGAATTACAGGTGACGCAGGGCATATTGCAGCCCCAGACGCAATGGGCGCGGGAGCAAAAGCAGCGATGGAAACGGCACTTCGACATGCGAAAGTTTCGCCTGAACAAATTGATTATATTAATGCTCACGGCACATCAACCCCACTGGGTGATGCCGCAGAAGTAAACGCAGTCAAAACACTTTTTGGCGACCACGCGTACAAACTTGCGATGAGTTCCACTAAGTCCTGCACTGGTCATACTCTAGGGGCAGCAGGTGGCATTGAATCAGTAGCAGTTGTAAAAGCCATTACAGATGGTGTAATGCCTCCGACAATTAACCTCGACAATCCTGATGAGGGTTTTGATTTGAATTTCGTAGCGAATACTTCTCAAGAACGCAAAATCAAAGTGGCATTAAACAATTCGTTTGGTTTTGGTGGTCATAATGTATCGCTTGCTCTAGCAGCGTTTGACGGCTAACAACATATTAATAAACTTTCTCGCGAAAATAAACGACCCGCGGGATTGTTTTTAGAACGGGAACGAAATGCCTGTCCAGTACATTATGGAATCACGCCCTGGGTTTGAACTATAGGTATTTGCATTTGAAATATGGTGCCACTTTGCTCCAACCATCCAACGTGCGTTATTGCCTATGTCGAATGTGAACCCGATTCCTGCTTGAGGAGTAAAATTAAACCTAGAACCATCTGATGGAACTTTGTCACTTGTTCTTAGAAGACCAGCACCACCTTCCAAGAAAAATGACCAGTTTTCTTTGACAATCGCATGCCAGCGAAGTTGAAGCGTGAAGTTAAACCCCTTTGTTGTTCCACCCTCTTGATCAAAATCTGCTCCAAGGAAACCTAGGTCGATACTTAAATCATCCTCAACGAAGTATTCAAATTCGACACCGAAGTCAACTAGGGTGTTTTCAGAATGTTTTACGTCCTTCGCATATCCACCAACTATTCCAAAACGCCATGTCCCCTGTGAACCCCAATGCGATGAGGAAACTGACATTTCAGTTTTTTCAGGGTTCTCTTCGGGTTGGTTTAAATACATCTCATTAGAGATTCGTTCTAGTGAGATGGTTGAGGCTGCTACAACGTCTATTGGTTGATATTGGGCCGTGGTTGCGGCCAATGCGAGGGTTATTGCTTGCAACATTGTGGATACTCCCTTTTTAATGATCCCAAGGGGATTCGAACCCCTGTTCCCAGGATGAAAACCTGGTGTCCTGACCTGACTAGACGATGGGACCTTAGGCGGGGAATGATACCTTACTCACGCAGTTGCTGCTGCGTGTATGCTTAGAAAATGTTCATTCTCCAAACCCTCTTTTTAATGCTTATCTTGCCCCAATCAGGGGTTCCTGAACTCGATTCAACTGCGCGGGAGCGTCTGTTCAATGTGGTGGACGGTTCAGATACTCTTTGTGATGGTTTTGCAGCTTTGGTTGATGACGTAAGTACTTGGACAAAGGACCTTTCAGTTGACAATTTTAGGCAAGTTAGTTGGCTCTTGGAGAATCCAAATGAGTCAAGAGGGGGGCTTTTTGCTCTTCAAGGTACTCCGGAACTAGGCAATGAACTATCACCACCTTGGAATCATGTGGCAGAGTGGTTTATTAGAGATGAAAACGGATCATTGTTTGTTCTCTATGTCGTAGGAAACAGTGACCTTTATTCAGGCATTCCGATGGAATCAGTAGCAAGGTTTTACAAATCGATTGAGATGGAAGGTCGCGACGGTCAACTTAGGCGTTACCCTACCTTTGTGACGTCGCCAATTGCTATTTCCACCATAGCGAAATCTTCAGAAGCATCCTATTTGTTTCTCTTGTTGCCGTTGGTAATACTCGGTGCATTATTGGTTTTAATTCTTTCAAAGAGTGGGCACAAAAAAATTAAGCGTCCAAGGATTCAAATTGCAACAGATGAAGTGCTAGAAGCTGTAGATGAGCATGTTGGCGAATTACCAGAAGATGCATCGCAAGCACTTGCTGCCATGTACGAAAAGTCAGAAGGTGATAGATGAATAGAATCCAAGTTTGCCTTCATGAGAATTCTTACGATGTGATAATCGGATGCAACTTACTTCAGGAATTAGATAAGCATGTACAAGAATTACAACTTGATTCAAACGTCTTTTTTGTTCTTGATGAGAATATTAAATCAACACATGGTGAAGTTGCGATGTGTTCATTTGGAAACAACTTGAAGTATTGTTCTTTAACGGCTTTAGAAAAGTATAAAACAATGCCAGCGGTTGAGCGTATTTGGTCAACGTTACTTGAACAGGGATTTGACCGAAACTCGTGCCTTGTTTCGATTGGCGGAGGATTGACTGGAGATATTGGCGGATTCGCTGCGGCCACATTCTTGCGTGGTATTTCATTAATTCAAGTTCCTACAACTCTTCTTGCCATGGTCGATGCTTCAATTGGAGGGAAGACGGGAGTTAATCTTCCTGTCATGAGAGAAGATGGAACAGAGATTCTTGGGAAAAACTTGGCTGGTGCTTTTTGGCAACCCAAGTTAGTTGTCGCAGATATTTCTACATTAAGCACTCTTGATGATAGGCAGTTTCGTTGTGGTCTTGCAGAATGTGTGAAACATGCCATGCTTGGACACGATGATTTATTGGCAAGTATCAAAAACAACTATGAAGAAATTATTGCTCGAGATGAAAAAGAACTAATCTCTTTAGTTGCTAAAAGCGTTGGAATTAAAGCAGACATTGTTGCTAAAGATGAACGCGAAACTGGGTGTAGAGCTTTGTTAAATTTAGGGCACACCTTTGCTCACGCCATCGAACCTATGACAGAGTTAGGTTTGTTCCATGGCGAAGCGGTCTCAATTGGCCTGTGTGCTGCTTGCTCTTGTAGCGAAGCAATCGGAATGGTTGACGCTGATTATGTTGACGAGATTCGGGGGTTGCTTACAAAACTAGGTCTTCCAACACGATTGCCGATGCCGATTCAGATTGATGACGCAATGCACCTGATGCAAAAGGATAAGAAAACTATAGATGCTCAGTTGAGATTGGTTTTGCCATCAAACGATGGAGCAAGTGTGGTTGAGGGTGTTGATAATGGAGCGATCACTCTTGCATGGACATCTATTGGGGGCATGTAACTAACTCACAAAGGGGTATTATCTCAAGGGAACGAGGTTCTGGTTCCGATAAAGGAGTGTTGCTTCTTTTTTGAAGCCAGAGAGGAATATTGTGCGTACATTTGCAATTGTTAATCAAAAAGGGGGTTGCGGGAAAACAACAACATCAATCAATGTTGCGGCTGTTTATGCTCGCAGAGGTCTAAGAACCCTGTTAATTGATATGGATCCACAAGCACATTGCGCTGCTGGGCTTGGAGTTCCTGAGGAGCAAATAGAAAAACATATTGGTGATGCGATGATTTCACCACATAATGAAACATTAGATAAACAATCTTATCTATGGGAAATAACTAGGAATCTTAATTTAGTGCCTAGCACAATGATGTTGTCCGCCCTTGAAGCTCCGGGTGGAGGACTTCAAACAATGCCAGATAGAGATAGGCGATTGGAAAGTTTGTTGCACCTTTGGTGCAATGACTTTGACAGGTGTATCATCGATTGCCCACCAAATATTGGTCTCTTAACTTATAACTCTCTTCGCGCGGCTACCGAGGCGTTGATTCCTGTTGAGACGGGCTATTTTTCACTAAGAGGCGCAAGGCGACAGAGAAAAACAATCGATGCACTTATCGCAAGAATTGGCAAGCCACTTCCATGCAGAATTATCCCGTCAATTCATCGCCCATCTCCTCTCGCCAGAAAATTACTTCACTCACTTCAAGAGTCCTTTGCACCTGAAGTTGCTCCCACTGTGATTCGAGACCACGAGACACTTCGTGAGGCGGCAAGTTTTGGACAACCTGTAATTAATTTTGCTCCGGGCAGCGAAGCAGAGCGTGATTTTGAAGGTCTTGTATCTTGGTTAGAAGAAATTTATGTGCCACCTACGCCACTTGTTGAGGTTGAAAATAGTTGCGGTGGACGAGCGGCTGAACTTGCAAGACGAGTTGGCACTCATACTGAAGTAAAAGAGGATTCCCCAGTCGTTGGACGAATAACACCATTTGAGAATCGAGATGCCGCCAAGTTCTGAACAATATGCACAACTTGCTGCTTTGTTTACGACAAGCGAAGATGATGAACTATCTACATCGATAGAATTGTTGTTACCCGCACATCTCCCCGTGCAGGGTGGACTCTGGCTAGTCCCATACGCAGGCAGAGAAGCGGGAGGCGGGACAGTGGTTCTCGTTCGGATGCATGAAGAGACAGTTGATGTTGCAGTACTTGGTAAGGGTGATGTAACTTTAGAGGGCTGTACTTCAATTGAAGAGGCATTAGAGAGAGTCACAATTCCGAATGTACACTGGATTGTTCAACCCCCAACAGACTCAGACCCAGCATCTCTTCTCCATTGCGATGCAGACAGGGTGACCTTGCTTTCCGGTGCTGACCAAGCAGCAGTAGTTGGCGCGTATCGTTTGTTAAAAGGATTGATTTCTACTTCTGGTGGGTCTTTTGAACTTCCAAACATCCAATTAGTAATTGTTGGAGCAGAGGAGAGGGCAGCCACAGATGCTGCTAGCAGAATTATTCAAACAGCACACCACCAATTGGATGTACACATTGAAGTTGGACCCGCACTTCCTGCAATGAATAGTTCAACAAAAGTCATATCACAAGTATCGTTTCCAAGAAGCAGTAACGTTGTTGATTTACTTAGTAGGATTAGAACTGCTGAGGTTACTAAGGATGAAATTCCAACAACACCCCGCATTAGCGAGCAAACAGAAGTTGCCTTAGAGCCAGAATCAAAGTCGCCAACTGTGCATGACGAACCAATGGATTTTGAACAAGAGAAAACACGAGTTTCTGATACTCCTTCTAGCAAGCAAGAGCCAAGTGATTCATACGCTTCCTATGTAGATGGGTTACTTGCGATTACTCCTCGTTGCCCTGAACACGATCAAATAGAATTGGCTCTAGACACTAATGGATGTTTGCACTTATTAGCCAACGCAAACGATATGCGTGATGCATCAATTGTTTGTGCTTGGGCAGTTCGTCATCATGATTTACTATCAATGGCCTGTGGTGGTCTAAAGATAAACAGATCTTCAGCACCCGTAACGCACTTATTTGCAAGCGATGCTGTTTCAGTAGCGGACTTGCATGGCACAGGGGTAAGATTACATTTACTTACAAATGTGGAAGTTGATGGAAAAGTAGGACAGTACTGCACGCCGCTTAACTAAAGATGTTTTCCAAAGCACCGTGCGCGAAAGATTGAATGTCATCTTCGGAAAATCCTGATCCTTTAAGTGCTTTTGACAAATTACCTAACATATTCGGATGTTTGAGATTAGTAGGTAGGTACATAGTAGAAAAGCCACCATCAAAATCACTTCCCAAGCAAACCTGACGGCGATTGCCTGCAAGATTACAGAAATGTAAGACGTGGTTAACACAGTCATCTAAGGATGCACCAATATTGTCAATACTGAATTCTTTGGAAAGAAATTGATTGCATAGATTCAACCCAATTGTTCCACCTCTTTTGAAAATTTCTTGAGCATGATCGTCTCGCAAGTGCCTCTCTGATTTGTTATTCAAAACAGTTCTACTATTCGAGTGGCTTGCGACAATCATGCCATTGGAGCAATCAAACAAATCTTCAATCGCCTCGTCAGATAAATGTGATGCGTCATGGACAATTCCAGAGTCATCGAGTGCGGCGACAAGTTCCTTTCCTTCTTCAGTTAATCTGCCACCACTGTCGTTACCACCTGCGTACCTTGTTCCTGCTGCCCAAGTTAGTCCAACAATACGGAGCCCTTGATCTTTCCACCAAGAGACTTCTTCGGGTGATCGAATTGGGTCAGCGCCTTCCATTAACAGCAACATTGATAGAGTTTCTGTGTGCTTGCACCCATCTCGTTGTATATGTAAATGACCTTGTTGCTCCAAATTTTCGTAAATGTCAAGTTGTTTTTTGCCTAATGCGAAAGCAGCATCTTTATTGTCAGATGAGCCATATCCACAGACACCATCCCTTGGAGCGGTATAAATTGTTCCAAAAAAAGTGCTGATTGGGCTACCCACTAAATCGGGTATGGATATACACTCGTTGTGCGATTCTATGCATGGTTCAAGGATATTGCGCCCTTGCAGAGCTACGTATGCTAAATCAATATGGCCATCAATCCAATACATCATGGAATCATACCAAAGGGATTTCTCGCATACTTTTCTGGTTGTCGGGTATCCTGTACCTACTGTGTTATGTGAAGAGGAAAATCTAGATATTAAAATACATGTAAAGTCAGAACGATCACGAAGGTTGTATGCACTTTGCGTTTCTTTGGTTGCAATTACATTATTGTGCTTGGCAGTTGTGATAACTCCATCACCAGATGGAGTAGGAACTCACCAACAACTTGGATTACCGACTTGTGGTTGGATTCTTGCAGGTGATTTGCCATGCCCAACTTGCGGTATGACTACGGCTTGGAGCCATGCGGTTCGTGGTCAAA
>CAZLCM010000033.1:0-10045 GCA_964558055.1 uncultured Isosphaeraceae bacterium
GCGTCAAGTTTCTTTGCCATCTCGTGAACAGTAATTGTTGCGTGTGATTCACCATGAAGAAGTTGCCAAAAGTTTGGCATCATTCCTCTATAAACAGGTAGGCGACCGCTGTGGATATTGATGCATTTGATGCGAGGAACCCCAAGAATGCCTTCCCTGAAAATTTCTGGGGCGGCGACTGAGACGATGACGTCAGGGACGAGACCCTCAGCGGTCTGTATATATTCTTTTGAGTTGACAGAATTCGAAGGCACCACCTCTAACCCACTCTTTTTCGCAAGGTTTGCGATAGATTCCCCCTTTAGTTTTACTCCAACAAATCGCAAACTCAAACGAATAAAATCGATAAGACCGTAGAACCGTAACATTCTCCAAGCGGTTTTCCAAATTGGCTCATGAAAAGCATCAACAACAGTAGTTCCGATAATATCAAGTTTATCTTTTGGATATTCGGCAAAAAACACCCTGAAGAACTGTATCACATAGAGTGGGTCGTCCTCTGTTACGAATAACACTCGGAGTTTATCCTCGTTCGGTGTGCTAGTTTTACTGTTTTCTGAACTCATGTACTGGTTTCTTTGTAGTAAGTGCTTGGATGCTCATTCATCGACCCGATGATGGTCTGGCATCATAGGAATGATAATGTGAATGTGTGTTTATTAGCACCAATTATTCCGATAGAAATACCCTGAGACGCTATGGAAACAGAGACAGAAAACAAAGTCGATGAGCAAGCCCAGCAGCAGAAATCTGCAATGGAAGAAGCCCCGCCTCAAAGGAGGACTGTGTGGACCACAAAGCAGAAACTGGTTCGTCTTGCGTGGGGAACTATTGGAAAATTGTTCTGGATTTGTTTGCCTTGCACTCGATCTTTGATTCTAAGATTCTTTGGAGCACAAATCGGACGGAACTGCACATTCGCTAGAACCGTTGAAATTATTGTTCCATGGAATCTTAAGATGGGTGACAACTGTCATATATCTGAACGAGCCATTCTTTATACCCTTGGGACCATTACCCTTGGGAACAATGTTCGGGTTGACACAAGGGCTCATCTTTGTGCCGGCAGTCACGACATGAGAGATACGACATTTCCTTTGACAAAACCGCCAATTTCAATCGGTGCCGATTCTTTTATTGGAGTTGATGCATATATCGCTCCAAACGTAACACTTGGATCAAACACTGTGGTGCACCCTCGAGCAAGTATCTATCGGAATTTTGATGGTAATTGTGAACTTCAAGGTAATCCTGCGAGAGTAGTCGAGTGAGTTCTCTTAGGCAAATTTTGTGGTTATTACTTGGCGCACCACTTTTTCAATTGATACCCCACATAGCCCATCCAGTTCGAACAAAACTGTTACAGTTGTTTGGCATGCGTTGCGGTAGAAGAGTAAGAACTCGAAAAGGTGTCACCTTTGACAAACCTTGGAACGTGACAGCTGGCGACTTAGTCGTATTCGGAGATGGGGCAATTATTCGCGCAAGTGAACCAATTAGCATAGGAAAGCGTTGTGTAATTAGCCAGTACGCTATGTTGCTTACTCAAGTTGGCGATGTTACTTCAAAGGGAAAAACAAAAAAGTGCGCACCGGTTGTCATTGAAGATGATGTTTGGATAGCAACAGACGCTGTAGTTTTACCCGGTTCTTTTATTGAATCGGGAGTCGTAGTTGGTGCAAGAGGCATGGTTGATGGCAAACTTCCTAAATGGACAATTTGTACTGGAGAACCAGCAGCACCACGAACTACTCGCGTGTTGTATGGTCAATCATAATGTCAAACATAGAAGTCATAATCCCTGTCAAAAACGAAGAGAAAAATCTACCATTTGCTCTTGCGAGTGTTATGAACTGGGCAGACAAAGTATGGGTTGTAGACAGTGAATCAACAGATAAAACCTGCTCCATTGCGAAAGAAGCAGGCGCAGAAGTGGTCGTGCAGCCGTGGCTCGGTTATGCAAAACAAAAAAATTGGGCACTCGATAATTTGGATTTAAAAGCCGACTGGATTTTCTTTTTAGATGCAGACGAGGCAATACTTCCTGAATTAAGAGATGAATTATTAAGCATTTCAAGTCAGAGCGAATCAGATGTGAAAGAGTCGGCGTTCAATATAAATCGATACTTTATGTTCCTTGGAAAACGTATTCGACATTGTGGATACTATCCGAGTTGGAACGTAAGATTTTTTAAACGCGGTAAGGCGAGGTACGAAGAGCGCGAAGTACACGAACACATGGTTGTTGAAGGAAAAACAGGTGAACTTAAAGGACATATGGAACATTGGGATCGAAGAGGTCTAGAACCATATATGGCGAAACATAATCACTACTCAACACTTGAAGCAAAAGAAATATTACAACAAACTAACACCAAAGATGACACCATTGACGCAAAACTGTTTGGCAATGCACAGCAACGGCGTAGGTGGATTAAACGACATGTTTATCCTCACCTACCCGCTCGTTGGCTCTTCCGTTTTTTCTGGATGTACTTGCTGCGGTTCGGGTTCCTTGATGGAGTGACCGGCTTGCGATTTTGTTTGTTTATTTCATCATACGAATTACTTATCTCCCTTAAAACCGTTGAGTTAAAATTGGAGGAAAAATCCAATGGCAACTGAAGATAGACATACCAGCCCATACTCCTTCCAAGAAAAGGTCTGGCGAATGCTTTGGGCTATTGTGCAAGCGACACTTTTTAGATTTTCATTTCACACTTGGAACGGCTGGAGGATTTTCCTACTAAAATTATACGGGGCTGATATAGACCCAACTTGCATAATTAGGCGTACAGCAACTATCGAATGCCCATGGAATCTAGAAATGGGTCACAATAGTTGCATTGGCGATGGTGCGATCGTCTATTGCCTAGGCAAAGTGAAAATTGGTAATCGCGTCTCAATTTCACAATACGCACACATTTGCGCAGGAACCCACGATTACAATCAGAAAGAAATGCCGCTGATTCGTCCACCAATCGTGATCGAGGATGATGTTTGGCTTGCCGCAGATTCGTTTGTAGGCCCCAATGTGGTGGTTGGCGAAGGTGCGGTTCTAGGTGCCCGTTCGGTTGCAATGAAAAACTTGGATCCATGGACCATTTATTCAGGTAATCCTGCAGTAATCATTCGAACTAGAGATAAATTAAAGTAAGCCACTATGCCTTTTTGCAACTTTGGCGTATCCTTAAGGGCTATGAAAATTTTAAAACAAAGACAATCTTGCAATAGTTTCGGTTTTACCATCGTAGAATTACTTGTAGTCATTGCAATAATTGTGGTAATTGTTTCGATGTTGACTCCCTCACTAGGAAGAGCGTTCAGGTCAGCAAAAACAACTGAGGACAAAACACAAGCAAAGGGAATTTATTCCGCAATGCTCCTGCATGCAACAAACAATGAGGGGAAACTACCAATGCCAAGTGATATTGGTAAAGGGCGCTCGACAGATATCAGTTTTGATTTTTCAGATACAACTAGTAATCTGATGTCATACATGATTGGAAATAATTTCTTCAATCCTGAATACGCAATAAGCCCAACCGAAACAAATCCAAATGTTAGAAGCATTAACGAATATGAATTGGCATACGATTACGATTCGATTGATGGCGAGGAAGTATTTTGGGATGTTGATTTTAATGCAGATATCTCAACTGCTTCTGCAGCGAACCCAGTGCACAGCTCTTACGCCCATCAAGCGCTTTGCGGCGAACGGGTTCGATTAAAGTGGAACTCTTCGGCTAAACCATCGGACATAATAATTGCAAACAGAGGACCAGAAGTACAAATCAATAACGGTGATATGTCTGTTGATCAAGAGAGTTTCACCCTAGGGTTTCACGGTAGCGAAGATACTTGGCTCGGTGTAGTAGTTGGAGGGGATGGTTCTTCTCGTCTCGCTAAATCACTTTACCCAGAGGGCGTCTCGTACAAACCTCTCAATGGACTCCCGCTTGGTCCCGACAACATTTTTTACCCCGACTGGAATGATATTAACGATCCCTCAGTCCCGCTTGGTATGGCTTCAGGAGATAACTGGATAGTTATTTGTAATGAAGTTTTAAGCGAAAATGAGATTAACGCTGTTTGGGATTGAAAAGTTCAAATAGGGCTTGTTCAGTACTTTTGATTTTTTCGAATCCTAGAATGTTCTTGATTTTTTCTATGTTTGCACAAGAGTTACGAACATCACCAATTCGCTTTTCAAGATGTTTGACTGCGAGTTTTTTGTTTGGTGATAGTGCTTGTAACATTTCAAGAATGGTTAATTTGCTTCCTGTTCCTACGTTAAAAACATTTCCTCGTAATTGAGATTTGTGTGATGCTGCAAGCAAGTTTGCGTGGACGACATTTTCAACACATACAAAATCTCGTGACTGGTTACCATCTCCGTAAACAATCGGCACCCTTTCGTTTGACAATGAGTCCAAAAAAGCTGAGACAACAGCGGCATATTGCGAGTTTGGGTTTTGCCTTTCTCCGAAAACATTGAAATAACGAAGCGAAACAGTATCAATCCCATGTGCTTCTTTCATCAAAGTTTCTCCAACAAGTTTGCTCTCTGCGTACGGTGACTCCCCAAACGTGTCGTCTTCTTCTGAGCTTGGAAGATTCGGCGCACTTCCGTAACAGGCAGCAGAGGAAGCGAATATTACCCTGTCACATTGGTTTTCAATTGCACTAGAGAGAACATTTTTTGTACCTTGTATGTTGATTTCAAAACATTTATTCTGGTTTTCAAAACTCTCTGGAACAGACACAAAAGCAGCTTGATGAAACACGATGGAGCACCCCGAGGTTGCTTGTTTTAAAATGTTTGTATCTAAAACCGTGCCATCGACAATTGAGGTGTTCATACCATCCAAATTTGATAGAAAACCGGTACTAAAATCATCGAGTACGTGCACGTTCGCACCGAGAAGAGCCAGATGTTGTGTAAGATGTGACCCAATAAACCCCGCACCGCCCGTTATGAGTACTTTGCGGCCTTCAAAAAAGTTGCTGTATTTTTTGGAATTCATAGAAGAAACATATCCTACCAACCATGCCACTTAACTTATATAACTCACTCTCAAGCAAGACAGAAGAATTTGTCCCAATAGATAAAGAGAACAAAGTAGTCACTTTTTATTCTTGTGGACCAACTGTCTATGACTTCGCGCACATCGGAAATTTTAGAGCTTTTTTGAATGCTGATATTTTGCGACGAACACTTGAGGCAATTGGCTATAAAGTAAAACAGGTGATGAACATTACAGATGTAGGTCACATGACCGAAGATAATCTTGCCGATGGCGGTGGAGAAGACAAGATGGAGGTTGCGAGTGCTCGATTGTTAGAGCAAAAGAAAGCGGGGACGCTTCCTTGTGATATCGAAATAGACCCAAACGATCCACTAGCAGTAGCGGAATTTTATGCTTGTGCTTTTATGGAAGACGCAAAAGCACTAGGGTTAGAAATAGTTGAAGATGCAAGTTCTGATGCTACCCTCATGCCAAGGCCAACTCAATATATTGAACAGATGATAAAAATGGTTCAGTGTTTGATTGAATCAAACCATGCATACGTAGCACAAGATGGTGTAGTGTATTTTGATGTTCAATCATTTCCAAATTACGGACTACTTTCTGGCAACACAGTTGATGCTTTACGAAGCGGAGAGGGCGGTCGAGTTGACATGGAAACTCAAGCGGTCAAAAAATGTCCCGCTGACTTTATGCTTTGGAAGCCAGATAAAACACATGCTATGCGATGGCAAAGTCCTTGGGGCGAAGGGTATCCGGGTTGGCATCTTGAGTGTTCTGTAATGGCTAACCAACTTCTTGGTGAAGTAATTGATATTCACAGCGGAGGAGAAGACAACATTTTTCCTCACCACGAGTGTGAGATAGCACAGTCATGTTGTGCAACGGACAATCAATCATTTGCACACTATTGGTTTCATACACGTTTTTTGTTGGTAGACGGAAGCAAGATGAGCAAGAGCAAGGGCAATTTTTATACGCTTCGCGACCTTGTCGAGAAAGGCGCAACTCCGGCCGCTATCCGACTTGAACTTATTAAAACACATTACCGTTCAAACGCCAACTTCACTTTGCAAGGTCTAAAGGACTCACAAAGGCAAATTGAAAGGTGGCGACGACTTGCCAACTGGCTTTGCGTACACAATAAAACTACGATAGATAAGGGGCATCTTCAAGAGGCAAGAGACAAATTTATTGAGGCGATGAGTGATGACTTAAATGTAGCGGGAGCAATTGGTGCTCTTAGCGAAGCGTGTTCTTGTTACACAGTTGATTCAAAACCAATAGAGGGTAATGGGAGTCAAACTTTACAAGATGAATTTAAAGCGTTGCAAGAAATGGATTCAATTTTGGGAGTTCTTGAACTAGATGACAAAGCATGTACCGAGAATCTCGATATCTCAAAAATTGATTCGCTGATAGAAGCGCGCCTAGTTGCTAGGACTAACAAGGATTGGTCTCGTGCTGATGAAATCAGAGACGAATTATTAGAGCACGGCATCACAATTAAAGATGGCCCAGATGGCACAACTTGGTCAAGAGTTTTGCAATGAACGACAAGATTCCAATAATCGGTTTGGTTGGCGGTATCGGTTCTGGGAAAAGCACTGTTGCCAAGGTTATGAAAGAGCATGGATGTTTCGTTGCTGACGCTGACGAAAACGCGAAAGCCGTACTTCACGATTCCGATGTGAGAGAACAACTGGTGGCTTGGTGGGGGACGGATATCCTTAATGTTGATGGGTTAGTTGATAGAACAGCGGTTTCCAATATTGTTTTTCAAGATAGGGAAGCACTAAGAAAATTAGAAGAATTGATACATCCTAGAGTGATACTGATGCAAGAAGCGCAGTTTTCATCTGTACAGGACGGAACTCGAGCACTCGTTATTGATGCTCCATTACTACTAGAAACAGGATTAGACAAGGATTGCGATTTTGTTCTTTTCGTTGAAACTTCATTAGAAAAACGCATAGAAAGAGTAGTAAACACAAGGGGGTGGGATGCAAAAGAACTAGCAAGAAGAGAAGAAGTGCAATTGCCACTTGACACGAAGAGAAATAAAGCCGATTATGTACTTATCAACGAGGGCGGACTGGACTCGGTTCACAATCAAGTCAAAGAAATCCTCAAAGATATCGATAATAGGCGACTACATTAGATTGTTGGTTTGAAGCGTCGCTAACAAAACCCCTTTTACAAAGTAGAAAAAACAGGTTTGTCTCGTCATGGTTGATGGTTCAAAAAAACAATGCCCCTTTTCGGGGTGAGGAGAATTAAAAGAAATGGCAAAGAAACGAAGACGACGAAAAAGTAACAGGAGTGCAGAGGGCGGACTAGCCACAATGGCACTCAAGCCAGGAGAAGTACCTTCTGACGAGGAACTAGAAGCAGAAGCAGCGTCACTAGATACAAAGCTTACGGCTGCAGCCCAGAAAAAATACGATAAAGCAAAGAAGGAAGGTTACGACCTTACTGCACTTCAGCACATGAAGAGTAAAGATCTTGGTGAAGTAGCAAAGAAAGAAAACGTAGAAAATTGGGCGGAGATGCCCAAACAAAAACTTGTCTTTGAAATTCTAAAAGCACAAGCAACTCGACAAGGATTAATGATTGGTGAGGGCACCCTAGAGGTTCTATCTGATGGATATGGATTCCTTAGAAGTCCAGAATATTCTTATGTTGCGTCACCCGACGACGTTTACGTTAGCCCTTCCCAAATAAGAAGGTTCGGTTTGCGAAAAGGACAGGAAATTCGTGGGCTTATTCGTCCTCCAAAAGAAACAGAAACTTATTTTGCGATGCTTCGAGTTGAAGCAATAAATGGACGCGACCCAAAAGATATTCACGATATCGCAACTTTCGAAAACCTAACTCCGTTACACCCCGACTCAAGAATTCACCTTGAAACAGAAAGCGATATTATTGAGACACGAGTAATTGACTTGGTTGCTCCAATGGGATTCGGTCAACGTGCATTAGTTGTTGCCCCGCCTAGAACTGGCAAGACAGTTATTTTGCAGCGGCTTACAAACGCAATTGCAGTTAATCATCCCGAAGTTCACGTTATTGTTTTGCTCGTAGATGAACGCCCAGAAGAAGTAACGGACTTTAAACGCTCGACACCCGATTCTGTAGAAGTTGTTGCAAGTACTTTCGACGAAGAAGCAAGCAGACACATTCAAGTTGCAGAGATGGTTATGGAAAAAGCAAGGCGTATGGTCGAATTCGGTGATCATGTCGTGATTTTGATGGACTCAATTACACGTCTTGCTCGTGGTTACAACAATGGATTGCCATCAACTGGGAAAATTGGTACCGGTGGTGTTGACTCAAAAGCTTTAATTCGACCAAAGAAATTCTTTGGTTCTGCAAGAAACATTGAAGACGGTGGTTCACTTACGATTATTGGCACAGCTCTTGTTGATACTGGTTCAAAAGCTGACGAGGTAATCTTTGAAGAATTTAAAGGAACCGGTAACTCAGAACTACACCTCACTAGAAAGTTAGTAGAGAAACGGATTTGGCCGGCTATTGATATTGCTGCATCAGGCACAAGGAGAGAGGAACTTCTTCTCGATCCAAAAGAACACGAACTTGTTGGTCGACTGCGTAAAGTTGTAAGCGACATGAGCCCAGTTGAGGCGATGGAAATGCTAAGAACACGAATGGTCAAAACAAATTCAAACGCTGAATTCTTAATGACTATGAATTTGGGATAATTTAAGACGAATCCACTGTGTTTGCGTACAGTGTGGAGATGAACATGATGCGAAAACACCAAAAAAGAGGGTTTACGATTGTTGAAATCTTAGTTGTGGTTTCAATTATTGCGATATTGGCTGGGATTCTTATGGTGGCGGTTCAAGGGGCGAGGGGCTCCGCTAACACAGCAAAAGTAAGAATTAAATTAAAACAAATTTCAGAATGGATGACTATTTGGTCAGGTGACAACGATGACCGCGTCTTGCCAAGCCAATTCGACTTTACCGATGAAGTTGCAGCAGGAACAGCGGTGTTTGCTCGAAACAATCCAGGATTAAACGATTATCCCGATGACGACGACGACAATCCTTACGATGACATTGATCGTGGACAATACCAAGGAACTTGGGCAGATATCCTTTGGACTGATCATGGGTTAGCAGAGGTCTATGGGACTATGCGCCTAATGGACTTTGATCAATCAGATCTTGACGCTGAGTATGGTGGCGGTGTTTTTCCAACTGGACTTTGGGAAACGGATTCACCAGACATTTATCCTACTGAATTACCAATCTTCACTGTATATGAGGATTTTGATCATCCATTTAGATCTACGTTTGAAAACACGTTTGGACCAGCCAAGGGATTACCGGGTTTTTTTGCAGCCAATGATTTTTTTGATGCGAGAAGTTTGGTTGATCGAGATCCATTTGGAGAAGAAAATTCGGAGGTGGATTGGTATTACACAAACTCGATGATTCATGCTCCCGCCCGTTCCATCTATCTTGTTGACTCTGCTGCTGGAGAAACCATTGCAACAACTCCAGATGTTTGGGAAACCAATGTCGTAATGAATGGTGACTTGCAAGAGATTAGTCAAACCGACGGCACCGGCGAAGTGGACTTCCGCTACGACGGCAAAACGATGATGCTCATGCTTGATGGTTCAACAAATGTCGAGGATCAATGGGTCGAACTTGGATCTTCCCAAAACAGCACAAATCAAACCCTCTATGGTCGTGGATATAGAGTTGGCGATTTAACGAATAGATAGACACCTCGATTTGATTCATAACCGTTGTTTTTAACCTAATAATTGTGTTCTACAAATAAATCCACTTCTTTGGGGTTGCGGAAATGGGTGGTTTTGTTACACTTTCCCTTCCGTCCTTTTGGGCGGCTTTTTACATAGGGGGGACGTGTACGGAGTGCATGTTTAGCGGCCACGGATGGTCGGTTGCAGACGGTTCCCAAATGCCACCGTAGCTCAGTGGTAGAGCGCATCCTTGGTAAGGATGAGGTCACGGGTT
>CAZLCM010000034.1:0-10045 GCA_964558055.1 uncultured Isosphaeraceae bacterium
CCAATCGCAAACACTGGTTCGCCTACCTCAATTGTCTCAGCTTTTTCCAGTACTGAAAAGTCAAAAGATTTATCGTCTGGGTGTGTCAAAAGTAACAGAGCCAAGTCAAGATGATTATTTACTGCAATTATGACAACATCCTCAATCGTAGTTCGTTTCAAGGTGCCATCATCTTGAGGAATCCAAACAGTTGCCCGTAAATCTGTTTCTCCTTGAATAACGTGAGCGTTAGTTATCGCGAAACCGTCTTCATTCAAAAGAACTCCAGACCCCAACCCTCCCGGAGTTGATACCTTAATTACAGAAGCACCAACTCTTTTCGCCTGTACGTGAGGACTAAGTTCTGGCAGCCCACTTGCTACTCTGTACATTTTCGAATTGTCTACTTCTGAAGATGAATCCGGCTCCTCTGCGATCAAAATGTCTTGTATCTCTGACATATCAATCTGTATTATCTTTGGGCCAATATCAATCCAAAGTGTATTATCAGTTCGTTTTATCACCTCTCCGTGAACTTCACTTCCGCTCTGTAACTGCACTACATCTGCAGAAGTCCCTAAAGCCAATAACCCCACAGACAAAAGAAAAAGTAAATAGTTTAGTTTTAGCATTTGAATCTCCAGACACACTATATCAAAGCGAGATGGTTGCTAGCATACGCATTACTTAAAATTAAGGATTTCAAAATGCCCATTCTGCCACTTCTATTATTGTCTCTTACGAATCTTATCTTCAACGACCCTGAGTTAGGCGACTACTTTGGATTCAGCGACATAGAAATCATAAAAATTGGTGATGATGCTGGTCCAATGTATGTTGGAGATGTAAACAGCGATGGCCTGATGGACATTTTGGTTATCAACAATAAAAAGAGCCGCATTGACCTTCTCCTTCAAAAAGAGAATGCCAGCAAAGAGGACGAAGTTGAAGTGAGTAGGGCTAATGAAATACCTGAGCATTGGCGTTTTGAAAAACAAAGAATAATGGTTGCTCACAATGTTTCCGCTATTGCTCTTCATGATTTTAATAATGACAACAGAACAGACCTTGTATACGCTAGCAATCCGTCAAATATTGTTTTTATGGAACAACTGCCTGACGGCAAATTTAAGAAAACGCGTTCACACAGAATGCGCGATCTTGGAGCAAGCAGAAGTGCATTTACAATCACAAATCTCCTCGGAGATTCAGCACCTGAACTTGTCACAATAATCAAAGGCAACGTGGTCTCAATTCCACTAGATGGGGATGCAATTGGCAAGCCATTTGTTTTCTCAGTTGAAGACCGTGTTATTGCGTTTGAACTTGACGACTATGACGGTAATAATTTTAAAGATATTGCTGGCATCATTCCAAGCAGCAGTGAACCAATACGTCTTTGGCTAGCGAAGGAAAATGATGGCTTCGTTACGATGGGGCCACAACTAAGATTTGAAATGCCACCTCTGCGCGAATTTGCATCTGTCACGCTTCCAAATTCGAGTTCAACGAAGATGGCAATAATTGAACGCGCCTCTAGACGAATTGTACTTTATGAAGTTGACCGTGAGATTATTGATGCAAAAGGTGACAGAGAGGCCTCCATTGAAATTTACCCATTCCTTGGAGAAGGCAAACGAAAACAACTCGTTGCAGATGTCAATAACGACGGGCTTACTGATTTGATAGCAACCAATCCTTCTGACAATACTATTGTTGTGTATCCACAGATTCAAGGAGAAGGCCTCGGTTCTGGTGTAGCATCCGCAACTCTTTCAGGAGTTGATTCCGTTTCATTTGGTGATTTGAAAGGCGATGGCGAAATCGATTTGTTTGTATTAAGTGAGGATGAAGGTGTCGTGGGACGATCACCACTGAGCAGCCCAAAACTTGATTTTCCACAACCTATTCCTTTCACTAAAGGAAACACACCAATATCACTATCTGCAGTGTCACTTGGCAATCAAACTAAAATTGCTGTCATATCAAAAGAAAAACGCTCGTATGTAATTGATCTTATCGACAATGAAGGCAATGCTGATTCAATTGACTTAGGTTCACTTAGTCGGGCTCCAGATGAAATTATTGGTTTTGACGCTGACCAAGATGGAATGACAGATTTGTTACTCATCACACGAGATAAACCGATGAAGATGCTATATGCAACCACTGATGGTTTTGAAGTACTAGACGATGACGAAATGGGGCAATATGGATTAGTTAGAGGAGCTAGTGCTGACAATACTGCAATTATTGATATAGACAACGATTCGTTGCCAGAACTGTTAATCGCTGATGACAATTACATTCGTGCGGTTAGGTATGTAACAAACCCTCAAGAAGGGATTAGCGCCGGTTGGCAAGTAGTAAACCAAGTCAACATGGAAGACGGAAGTTCCGATCTCGTATCAATTGTGACAAGCAACCAAGAAATCCTAGTTGCTGACAAAGAGAACGAGCGGATTATCAACGTAGTGCAAAACGAAGAAAATCAATGGGAGGAGGCTGATAGCATCTTCGTTCGCGGGTTTGAATTGGGACCTATTTACACTGATGATTTTACAGGTGACGGGCTTCATGACATCCTTGCGATTGGCGATTCTGGTTTTGCAATCATTCAGATCTCTGGCGATCGTGTTTCACTAAACGAAACTCAATCGTGGCGCACCGATAAAGAGAGACGAGTACAGCATGAACTCGCCGTTGGAGATGTGAACAGTGATGGCTACAGCGACATGGTTTCCCTAGACGCAGGCGAACAGATGCTTGAAATTTTCACGTTTTCAGAAAGTGGAACTATGCTGTACGCAACTGGATTCAAAATTTATGAAACCAGAATTTTCTCTGGAGGCGAACCAAGAGAATGGCAACCAAGCCAAGTAATCATTACCGACTTAACAAACGATAATGAGAACGATGTTTTATTGCTTTCACATGATCGGCTTCTGTTATACAAACAGTAAGATTCTAGAGACGACACTTACACAAATTTAGCGCGCAGAAATCGAAACGTATTCTTGGTCATGAGGTCCAACATAGTCACATCTCGGACGAATCAATCGATTATCTTGCAGGTATTCTAAACAATGGGCTGTCCAGCCAGAGACGCGGCTCATGGCAAACAAAGGTGTAAACAAATCCAAGTCAATTCCGAGCGAGAAATATGTCGTAGCAGAATAGAAATCGACATTTGGGTAAATGCCTTTTGATCCAACTTCTCGTGACATAACTTCTTCAATCCGTTTGCTCTTTTCAAACAAGTCCATATTGCCAGTATCTTGAGCAATGCCCTCTGCAAATGTCTTGAGATAAGTCGCACGTGGGTCATACGCTTTGTATACCCTGTGGCCAAAGCCCATAATGCGATCCTTATTGGCAAGTTTATTTAATACATATTCTTCAACATCATCTATAGACCCAATCTCTTGCAACATCAACATAACACCTTGGTTTGCTCCACCGTGTAGTGGCCCTTTTAGAGTGCCAATTGCAGTAGTAACTGCAGAGTACATGTCACTCAACGTTGCTATTGTTACAAGAGAGGCAAAAGTGGAAGCATTGAACCCATGATCAGCGTGAAGAATTAAACAAATATCCATCGCTCTAGCCATTCGCTCAGTTGGTTTTTCGCCAGTTAACATGAAAAGGAAATTTTCAGCTATTGAGGAGTCCGGATTAGGTCTAACCAAATCCAGCCCCTTACGATGTCTATCAAAACCAGCAATCAATGCAGGCATCTTTGCGAGCATGACAAGTGACTTTCTAATGTTAGCGGATTCTGAAGAATCGTCGGCTGCTGGATCTTCAAGAGAAAGCGCAGAAGTCAAAGTACGAAGTGCATGCATTGGGCTCGCATCTCTTGGAAGTGAAACAATCATGTCCCACATTGATTCTGATAAATCGTAGTTACTTCTAACTTGATCTGTAAAGTCAGTCAATTCACTACTGCTTGGAAGCCGACGGTTCCAAAGGAGATAGGTCGATTCTTCAAATGTACTATTACGGGCGAGGTCGTCAATATCGTAACCTACGTATTCAAGTATTCCCTCCTCCCCATTTATGAATGAGAGTGACGAACGGGCTACTATGGTGTTAACCAAACCGATATCGGTATGCATCTTTTGCATTGCAGTGCTCATTAGAGCCTCCTAAGGAAGTAAAAAACAATTACGCGGCAAATCCCGATTACCGCAAATGAAGCCTCATTTTAACAGATTCCTGACTAATTCCAAGCGTACAATGCAAAAATGCTGATACCAATTGGCACAAATGTTGTGCACAAAAAATACCCAGTTATTACATATGTAATCATCGGTTTAAATTTGCTCGTATTCGCAGTGGAATGGGCTCTACAGCGTTCTGGAGGAATCGACACGAGTGACCCCGTTATTTCAACGATTGCCGCCACAATGCAGCGAGGGGCGCTCTCAAGCACTGATTTTCACATTTTAAATCTATTTACTTATCAATTTCTTCACGCTGGTTGGATGCATATTCTTGGAAATATGATTTTCCTTTTACCTTTTGGCAAAGCAGTCGAAGATCGAATGGGGCATACTGGCTTCGCTCTCTTTTATCTAGGATGCGGTGCATTCTCAGGATTCATTCACACCATGTTATCTACTTCACCTGTCATAGGTGCTAGCGGTTCCGTTTGCGGCGTGACCGCAGCATTTTTAGTACTTGCTCCAAAAACTACAACCAAAGTAGTTCTTATATTCTTCATCATTGGCGTTTACCACATACCAAGCATACTATTAGTACTCTTCTTCGTACTATTTGATGTTTTCAGTTTGCTTGCAAGTAAAGTTGGTGCCAATTCCCAAAGCACAGCATGGTTTGCACACCTAGGTGGTTATCTTTTCGGATTTGTAATTACATTGCTACTTCTTAAATTGCGTATCATTTCATCAACCCAGTTTGATTTTACCGAGTTGATTAAACAAGCGAGACGAAGAAGAAACTATCGCAAGGTTGTAACTAAAGGTAATCAAAGCCCAGTTCTCTCCTCCGCGAAACTTGACCCAACTCTGATACTTAGAGCAAATATCTCCGAAACTCTCGCAATGGGTGATGTCTCTGGTGCTACCGAAAAATACCTCGATTCATTTGAATCACATCCAAAGTTGAAACTCAACAAACAAACTCAATCGAATATTGCGAACTCTTTATTCCAATCAGGAAGATTTAAAGAAGGCGCAATTGTGTATGAACGGTATTTAGTAGAACACCCAAGTGCTGATGATATTGCTGAAGTTGCCCTGCTGCTTTCGGCTAAGTATATTCGTAATTTGAATAATAAAAAACGCGCACAAGAATTGCTAAAACAATTTAATGATTCCTTTTCTGCTGAACATAAACACCTTGTTGATACACTTACAAAAGAACTCGAAACATGACTACACCATTTCAACAAATTGGCAAAACAACGATAAAAGTTTGCGGCCTGCGAACTGAAGAGGATGTTGATATAGCAGTTGGAGCAGGCGCTAACGCTGTTGGGTTTATGTTTGTTGAAAGTTCTCCTAGATATATAGATAGACACGAAGCAGATCAACTTGTTTTACAATTACCTGACGATGTACTTGCAGTTGCTGTGCTGCAAAATTATGACAACTTGAAAGATTTTTCCGATTGGGACGGCTGGTTACAACTTTGCGGTAATGAAGATGAATTACAGGTAAATTCTTCGCCAAAACCTGTTATTCGCGCTTTTCAATGGAATTTGGACTCAGCATTGCGGTGGGACAAGTGCAACAATGTAAAAGCACTGTTAGTTGATGGATCAACTGGAGGTCTAGGGAAAACTTTTGACACATCTGAACTCGCTAATGTTGCTTCATCGTTAACTAAACCAATCATCATTGCAGGTGGTCTTACGCCAGAAAATGTTGCAGGAGTAATTGAAGAAGCAAGCCCAGACGCAGTTGATGTTTCAAGCGGAATTGAAACAACTAGAGGAATCAAAGACCATCAGAAAATGTGCGACTTCATCAATGCTGTTAGAGCCACTGACGATAGTTGATTGACTGTACTCTGTTTTTCACTCAATTGGCTCTTTCTTCTTCTCGAGTAGACAAATACCTTCGATCTTCAAATTGTTGTCAATGGCTTTTGTCATATCCCACAAAGTAAGAGCAGCAACACTAACAGCTGTTAGCGCTTCCATCTCTATCCCAGTCCTTCCGTGAACTACAGTAGTTGCAGTTATTTTCAAACGCTCATCATTTACACGTTCAAAAGTAACTTCCGCAAACTCCAATGGAAGAGGGTGACAAAGTGGAATCATCGAACCACATTCCTTGGCGGCTTGGATTCCTGCAATTCTTGCAACTGCTAAACCTTCTCCCTTTGGAAGATCTCCGCTAATCAACGCATTAAGAGTCATCGCTCTCGCAACAAAATACCCCTCTGCAATTGCAGTGCGACGCACGATCGGCTTTTTCGAAACATCTACCATAGACGCACGTCCCTGTTCATCGATGTGTGTCAGTTTTTCATTCATTCGTCTTCCTTTTTAAACACGACATTTCCTGCAAGAATCGTCATTGTTACAGATGGCTGAGCAACTTTCCAGTCGCATTCAAAAGGATTCTCATCTAAAACAACAACATCCCCATTAAACCCAATATCTAAAGAGCCACCGTTACTAACTCCAAGAGATTGTGCTGCCTCTACCGTGCTAGCATAAAGTGCTTCGTCAATAGTTAGGCCATTATTTATCGCTACTCTAATTGCAGACAGCGGAATTGCTTCTGCAACTGGCCAATCAGAACCAAATGACAAACGCGCACCCGCATCAAGCATTCGCCTCCAATTGTATAACTGTGCCCTTCTCTTGCTGCCAACTGCATCAAAGGCGATTGCATCATCGTACGGCTGGTGTAGTGGCTGAACTCCAAACATTTTGTTAGATAATGCGGCAACATCTTTATTTGCTATAAATTGTGCGTGTTCAATCCTTGCGCCCTTTGAACCTTCCAAATTGTCAATCACATTTAACGCTTCTCCAACTGCTGCATCTCCAATAGCATGCATAATTGGAGCGTACCCAGCTCTTACTACATCTTTAGCCCAGTCCTGCAGACCTCCGCTATTTACCAACGCAGACCATAAACCATTTCCTTCAGCGTCTAGCCATGGTTCATACATCCTAGCCGTCCTTGAACCAAGCGAGCCATCCAAGAATGCCTTGAATCCTATTACTTGTAAAAATTCATCCTTCAATTCAGAACTACCCTCAACAATTTCCGCAGAAGGAGGGTCTAGTAACATCACTCTAACTCTCATTAAAGATGGAAGATCTAAAGTGCACAGTATCTCTTTTACGTCAGTTAAATCCTCCATGCTCCCAAGTAGAACGATGCCCTGAGATTGCATCCGTTTAAGAGTTTGCATGAGACGTTCTCTTTTCGTTTGAATATCAAGTTCGGGTATAAGAGGACAAACTCCTTTGTACAGTGCGTCTTCCTGTACAAGACCTTGACGAATGCACTTCCCTCCATTCATCATTTGAATTTCTGATAAAGGTAAAGTTTTTAATGCAGTTTCGTTTAGGACTGCTGAATGAAAATCCTTGCTATAACACAACATTGGAATTTCAATGTTCGGGAACCAACTACTGTCTGGCAGTTCGCCCAATTGTTCTTGTCTCCACCCATATCCAACCATCCAATTCCCCTCTTGGTTATTCGAAACAACAGAATAAAACAACTCTGCAAAACCACTCTTTGTGTTTACTTGAGACGCATCAATATCACCAATCCCACATGCTCCTTCGATAAGATGAACATGTGAATCAACGAATGCCGGAAGGGCGAATTTGCCTTGAAGGTTAATTCTAGTGCAGTCATTTGGAGCAGGACTGTCTATACCAACAACTTTGCCATCCTTAATGGTTAACGACCGAGAAAAAGTGGCTGTTCGGACATCAAAAAAAATTTTGCCGTTTTCTAGATGCGTTGTTTTGTTCATGATATTACTTAAGGTAGACCGATTCTATACGAGGTCTATTATTACAGTATGCGTACTTTACACATCATCTTTACTTGTTGCCTTCTCATGGGATGTGAGCCTCCAACTAAGAAAAAAACTCCGACTCCAAAGAAGACGCAAGAAATTCAATCCCAAACTCCAGAAAAGAAGAAAGCTTCACTTCTTGATATTCCAGAAGAGGAAAAACGAGAATACGACCCCGATAAATTCACTGTCAATCCACCCTTGGACGACTCGATTATTACCTTTAGCAACTTTCAAACCAAAAAGCCAGTTACTTGGGAATGGACTCCTCCAAAAACACTTTTGTTTACTTGCAACTATGTAATCCCAAATGACAATCCTGATAAAAATGCATCCTTTTCAATTAGACAATTCCCCTCTGGGGAAGAAGGGCATTTAAATGACAATTTGAAGCGCTGGACGTCTCTATTTCGAACTAACGATGGAGGACCAATCAAGCCCGAGATAAGCACAATTACAGCACATAAAAAAGACGCCACTCTTATCCAATTCAATGGAGAGTATATGGGAGCGGGCGGAACGTGGCATTCAAGGGATTACCAATTGGTAATTGTTATTCTTGAAGAACCTACAGAAACTTTTTTCTTCAAAATTCTAGGCCCTCTTGAAACAGTAAAAGAAAGCATGGAAGACCTTCATTCTTTGTTAGAACAACTTGAGTCAACCCCCACTGTTGACTAAATCGCCTAGTTCATAAATTGTTTGTTGCAATTTTACTTTCGCATCTCCACCAAGATGGGAATCGAAAAAACCAACAATACCCAAATAAGCACTTGGCTTTTGAATTAGGTGGCCAGATTTTTCAATTACCTCTATATGATGCTCAACGTTTGAATTCTTTAAGAGTTCAACAAATACCTTTGCATCTTCTGATGGACAAAGATAATCACTGTCCCCACAAAGCAAATAGACAGGTGGATCAGAAGAATCGATGTAGGAACTTGGGAGGGTGTCTTTCTTGTCGATCGTTCTGTCATTAAGAGCCCATGCGTCGTAAATCTGTCTTAATTGCCCCTTTGATAACTCAGGCATTACTGCCCCGCTGATAGAACCGATGCAGGAAACGTTTGTTGGAATTTCAAGACCATTTAGTACGCCATTTAATTCGGCGTTGTCATCTGATAATCCAACCAATGCCGCCAAATGCCCTCCAGCTGAAAAGCCGAGAATACCTATTCGGTCAGAATCTATTTTTAGGGAATCTGCATTACTTCTTAAAAACCTAATCGCTGCCTTACAGTCGTGCACTGCATCAGGGAAACCGCTATCTGGCACGAGTCGGTAATCGATAGTGGCTGCAAAATATCCTCCTTTTGCGAACATTTGGATTGCCTTCTTGCCATCTTGCCTTTTACCTTCTCTCCAAGCTCCACCATGTACAAAGATAACTGCTGGCAGCAGCCTTTTTTCTGAACTGGGAAATGCAACATCCATCAAAAGAGGAGTTGTTTTACCTTTGAGGTTTGTAACTGTCGCGTATTTGACAGCCGTCATTTCTACCAAACCATTATTAACTTCAGTAGTACCTACCTGACTTGAAATTATTAACAAAACTGTTGAAATGATTTCAAACATCGTCACTCTCCTTTAGCGTTAAGAAAGTTGCTTAACAAACGTGGTCCCTCTAGCGTCAAGAAACTTTCAGGGTGGAACTGCACGCCTTCTAACATCGCTCCGCCGTTTTCATATCTTAGACCCATGCAAATTCCATCATCAGTCCAAGCACTAACCGAAAATGTCTTTGGAATTGAATCACGCTCCACTACTAGAGAGTGATAACGAGTTGCGTCAAATGGATTAGGAAGATTTCTAAACAAGCCCTTGGAATCGTGGTGCACAATTGATGTCTTTCCGTGAACCGGAAAATCATACTGAACAACTTTCATACCAAAAACATCAGCGATTGCCTGATGCCCTAAACAAACCCCTAGAATTGGTATCTTTCCAGAATAATGCTCAATGAGTTCCCTGCTAATACCACTTTGGTCTGGGGTGCATGGTCCTGGCGAAATCAGCAAGTGTGATGGCTTTAATTTGATTGCCTCGT
>CAZLCM010000035.1:0-9918 GCA_964558055.1 uncultured Isosphaeraceae bacterium
AGTTCCGTGCTGTTGGCTCGACATCAACTATCGCTTGGCCTAACACAATATTAAATACTATTATTTCGGAGTCACTTGATTACATTGCAACCCATCTCGAAGCAACTTTGGCAGGAAGCACTTCAGAAGAGCAAAGAGATACCGCCGTTAGAGCGCTTCTTCAAGAAATTCTTAAGAAACATCGCAAAGTCGTCTTTGATGGTGATAATTATTCACAAGAATGGCATGATGAAGCTGCTAAAAGAGGTCTTCCAAATCTCAAAACTGCTCCAGATGCATTCCCAGCTTTGCTTACAGATAAAGCAATGGGTTTGTTTGAACAATACAACGTCTTGTCTAGACGCGAACTAAATGCAAGAGTAGAAGTTCTCTTGGAGACGTACTGCACAAAAGTAACTATAGAAGCACGAACTCTTTTACAAATGCTTTCCACCCAAGTATTACCAGCTGCACTTCGCTATCAAGAAGAACTTGCTGGGATTGTATCTGCTTCACAATCCGTTTCCGTCGACTGTAGAAGAACTGCTGGGCGATTATCCGACGTTGGAAAATGTTCTGAAGATCTTCAAGAATCAATAGAGTCCTTGATAACCTCGTTGGAGATGTCTCATGAGAAATCACTTGCTCATGCTCAATCAATTAGAGATGTACTGCTTCCAGAAATGGAAAGAGCAAGGGGTATCTCAGATACTCTAGAAACGTTAATACCCGATGATATCTGGCCTCTGCCTTCTTATACGGAAATGCTCTTTATCCGATGATTAACCATCCTCTATAAATCACTCCTCGATTCGTTTCTTGACTTGCATAATGTAAACAATCCCGCGGGTCGTTTTTACGGTATCATATGGGGCTCAAAAGAAGGATTTATCTATGACAACGCCAGCTACACACCCCTATGAACTAGCTATCGAAGATGCAGGACCAGCACGTAAACGAATTACGATTAAGGTGCCTGTAGAGACAATCAATTCCAAATTACATGACTCAATGGGAGTCCTCAAAAATCAAACGGCGATACCAGGATTTCGTAAGGGAAAAGTACCATCACATATCCTTAATAAACGTTTTGGCGATTCTATTAGAACTGAGGCACGAAACGAAATTGTTTCAGATGCTTGGAAAAACGCTCTTGATGAGTTTGAACTAAAACCACTTGGTGAGCCAGAACCAATTGATGACCCGAATAATCTCAAGATTGAGGAGGACAATCCTCTTACTTTTTCGCTTGAAGTTGAAGTTATGCCTGACTTTGAGCTTCCTGCTTTTGATGATATAAAAATTACTAGACCAGTAGTTGATGTTACTGATGAGCACGTCCAAGAAGAAATCGACCGCCAAAAAATCCGCAATGGAAACCTTGAGGATGTGGATGGTAAAAGCTCAGAAGGCGACTTTCTGATTGGTCCAGCAGTCGTCCATCTTGACGGCAATGAAGAACCGTTTTACAAGACAGAACAAACACGATTAACTATTCCCGCAAAAGATAGCGGCGGCGAAGTGCTTGGACTTTACATTGATGATCTTGGTAAGTCACTTATGTCCGCTTCTGTAGGTGATGAGATTACGATTACAACAGACGGACCTCAAGAGCACGAACTTGAAGAGGTACGAGGAGCAAAAGTTGTCATATCTTTTAACGTTGTACAATCAGTAACAATCAATCCACTTACAGAGGATGAACTAACTTCATCTTTTGGCCTTGAAAATAGCGATATGTTGAAAGAACAAGTACGACTTGCTCTAGAACAACGACGCGATCAAGATCAAGCCGCTGTTCTACGTCAACAGGCAACGGAAGAAATTGCAAACAGAGTAGAAATGGAACTACCAGAAAAAACAACGGCGATGCAAGCAGAACGAGATTTGCAACGCTTGAGAACTCAACTCCAATCCTCAGGCACTAAGACAATGGATGAGGTTGAAGCAGAAGTTGCAAAAGTAAGAAGTGGGTCAGCCGAGGAATCGAAGAAGCGTCTTAAGACCTTTTTCATTTTAAATAAGTTAGCCGAACATTTCCATGTGTCTGTAAACGAGATGGAAGTTAACGCTAGAGTTGCTGAACTTGCGATGCAAAACGGAAAACGACCAGAAGAAATGCGAAATGCCCTTGCTCAGCAAGGACAACTTCCACAGATTCAAGCAGTTGTACGAGAAGAAAAAGCAGCAGACCAACTCGTGGCTGCTTGTACAGTTACTGACATGCCAGTAGACGAATGGCAAAAACAACAAGAAGGTGGCAGTTCTGAAAAGACCACCAAAAAGAAAACTGCTAAGAAATCGGCTTCTAAGAAGAAAACTGCCAAGAAGACAACTAAAAAAAAGACAAAGAAAAAAACAACGAGTAAATCGTAATGCTAGCGTCTGGTTTTGCTGATGTCCTGCCAGCAATTATCCTACTGTTGGCTTTCACAATTGTTGGCGGTTTTCTAATACTTTCTATCCGAAGAAAATTAAAACAACCTCCCAAGAATTCCGTTGCATTTACGATCGGAGACCTTAAAAAGTTGCGAGATGAAGGCTCTATTACAGACGAAGAATATGAAAGAGCAAAGCAATCCATTATCGAAAGTATCAAGAAAAGTACGACCGATATCTCTAAATAAGTACGTTTAATTCACTATAAAACCAAAACCATCTAAAATAATTGTGGTCAACACTTCATTTTTGTGTCAAAATGAAGCAAAGAGAGACAGAAAAAGAGAATGACAGATAAGACAGACGATAACAACCCTCCCAAGCCACCTTCAGATGATGGACTACCACTTGGAACAGATGACGGCTTTCAGGGGCGCAGAGTAACTACTTGCTCCTTCTGCGGGAAGACCTCAAGAGAAGTTGGACCTATGGTGGAAGGTCCCAACGAGATTTATGTCTGCTCTAACTGCACAGATTTGTGCCAAAATATTTTTAAACAAGAACGAAGGCGGATAAGTTCAGCAAGTCCTACATTCAGTTCAATTCTTACACCAAGGCAAGTAAATGAATACCTTGACCAGTACATAATTGGTCAAGACCGTGCCAAGCGTTCACTCTCAGTTGCTGTACATAACCACTACAAACGATTATCACAAATTGAAAATGCCGAACGAGAAGTAGAATTAGACAAGTCAAACGTCCTACTAATTGGCCCTACAGGTACAGGCAAGACACTGCTTGCTAAAACTCTATCTAGAATTCTTAATGTACCCTTTGCAATTGCTGACGCTACAACGTTGACTGAAGCTGGGTATGTCGGTGAAGATGTCGAAAATCTGTTGTTAAAATTATTGCAAGCGGCGGACTTTGATTTAGATTCTGCACAACGCGGCATTATTTATATTGATGAAATAGATAAAATTGGTCGCACAACTCAAAACGTGTCTATCACTAGGGATGTTTCTGGCGAAGGCGTACAACAATCACTTCTCAAAATGCTAGAGGGCGTAGTTGCTAACGTACCTCCACAGGGTGGTAGAAAACATCCCGAACAACAATATATCCAAATGGACACCTCAAACATATTGTTCATTTGTGGTGGGTCATTCGATGGAATTTGTGACATCATTTCCAAACGTATTGGAAAATCGCGAATTGGGTTTGGTGGTGCTTCTGGTGATGAAAAAACTGATCAAGAGACCAAAGCGGAATTACTTTCACAGGTAGTTACTGATGATATTTTACATTTTGGACTTATTCCAGAACTCCTAGGTAGGCTACCAATTACTACTCCTTTGATGCCATTAACTGAAGATGCGATGGTAAGAATTCTTACTGAACCAAGGAATGCAATTGTTCGGCAATATCAGCATCTCTTTAGTTTAGAAGCAGCTAAATTAGAGTTCACAGACGCTGCACTGCACCTTATTGCACAACGCGCAATGGAGCGTGGAACAGGAGCAAGGGCTCTAAGAGCGGTTATCGATAACTTCATGATTGATGTTATGTATGATCTTCCTGACAGGGACAATCAGGACGCTGTCTACTTAATTGATTCTGAAGATATTGAGAATGGCCTAGATCTCGATAAATTGCAGCAACCCCCTGCTGCGGCCAAAGAATCGGCCTAATAATTCAGCTCAAAGCTGAATATAATTGCCTCTTTTTGGATTACGCGGGTTTCAAATTCTTGATATAATGACCAATTCGCCTATCTTGGTGCAAGGAGATTAATTATGCCACGAGTATGCTTTTTTACAGGTCGAAGAACAAAGGTCGGAAGGAAAATCCGATACCGAGGCAAGCCAAAGTACCAGGGTGGAATTGGTCTGAAAATTACAGCAAATGACAAGCGTAAATTCAAGCCGAACTTACATAACGTTCGCGCTGTCGTGAATGGAAAACCTGCCCGAGTTAAGGTTTCAACAAAAGCGATTAAACAAGGATTAGTGGTCAAGCCGCTCAAACGTAAATACGGATACACGCGTCAACAAAAGTTACAAGCTGCCAATTAAGGCATTTTTGATGAAAAACAAATAAATATTCAAAAAAATCACATTTTTTTGTGATAACGTCCGAAAAAAAGACGCATTTAGTTGACAGCAGGCATTACCTGCGTATTCTAAAAGTGTAAAAATACGCCTAGATCACACCTTAAAGCGACTACTTAGTACTCCAGAGAGACAAGAGTCCAAACATAACTAAGTGATTAAAGCCGAAAAATTAAGTTATTGGGTTTGTATACAAAGTGCAGTGTTGAAAATGTGGCTGCTTTTGATACGGAATGTGCGTAATCGATTGGAACACCTTTAAGGAATGAGTGATAGATCAGACATAGAACGTGTACGAGAAGAAGTAGATCTCGTTGCACTGATATCAGAATACCTCCCGCTCAAGCCAAAAGGCCGCGAGTGGGTTGGTGTATGTCCATTTCACGATGATCATAAACCTTCGATGAGCGTAGTTACTCATAAAGGTAACGCGTTCTACAAGTGCTTCTCTTGTGGTGCTTCTGGTGACTGTTTCAAGTTCGTTCAAGAATATTTAAAAAAGGATTTTGGCGAGGCCTTGCGATACCTAGCGGACCGCACAGGAATTGAATTGTCAAACTCTCCACAAAACGAAGATACCCAGACCCTTCGAAAAAAGATACGGAAAGCTATGGAATGGTCAATGGAACTGTACATAGACAATCTGTCTAAATCATCCCAAGGATCTAGCGTATTATCTCTCTTGAAAAAACGTGGGCTACAACAGGAGTCTATTACAACTTTCTCTTTAGGAGTTGCGCCTGATTCGTGGACATATTTGAGTGATTTAATTGGAGACAATGTCGACCGAATTGGCACTTGTCTAGAGGCGGGATTATTAAAGCGCAAAGAGAATACTAATCGTATTTACGATACTTTCCGTAACAGGATAATGTTTCCTATTTTTGACGAGTCAGGATCCCCCATTGCGTTTGGCGGAAGGCGGATTAATGATGAAGATGAGCCAAAATATATAAACAGCCCAGAGACAGAGTTGTTTAGCAAATCTAAAACTCTCTATGGATATCATATTGCAAGACCGTCAATTCAATCTTTAAACAAAGTTATAGTTGTAGAGGGCTACACTGACGTCATTGGATGTCATCAAGCAGGTATAACAAATGTTGTTGCAACTCTTGGGACTGCACTTACTTCAAATCATGCAGAAAAACTTTCTAGAATTTGTGACGAAGTTGTTTTGGTCTTTGACGGAGACGAAGCAGGACAAAGAGCAGCAGACCGTGCGGTAGAAGTATTTTTTGCTAAAAATATTGATGTAAAAATATGCGTATTGCCAGACGGCAAGGACCCCGCTGATTTAGCTAGCGGTTCTGATAGTTTATTAGAATATTTTAATGATTCAGTTGATGTCATTTCTTATAAATTGTCTCGGCTTGATTCTTCCCTCCAAGAGTTAGAAACCATATCTGGCAAGTCGAAAAGAATTGATGTGTTTATAGATGAACTTGTCAGATTGGGTGTCGATAAACTCTCTGGAATTAAAAAGAATCTTGTTTATGAAAAAATATCTAACTTAATTAAGTTAAGTATGGAAGAAATAGCGTCAATGATTGACGCGAAATCATCACGTGTAAAAACAACTACTAAAACAGCTGTAGACAAAGATAACATTGATAAATCTACTTCGTCCATTACAAGAGCGAGACGAATAGCAGAATTTGAATTGTTAGGCGTTTTGCTTTTTGATCCTATTGAGTCTTCTGCTGCACTTCGTGAAGATGAAAACAAAGTATGCGAAAGCCAATTTGTCGATTTAGAAGCAGCGAGCATTGCAAAATGTATCCTTCATAAACTGTATGCAGGTACAACTTACACAATGCAAGAAGTGCTATCAGAACTAGATGAGCCTACCGGGAATCGTGCTTCATCTTTGTATTTTATTGGGCAGCGAATCTGCGAAATTAACGAAAGCGTGATGTATGCAGCAAAATCATCATTGTCAACCTTTATCAAGACAATTGAAACCAAAGCAATTACAGACGAGGTCAGAGAGTTAAAATCATTTTCAGACCCATCAGAGCGAGCTCAAGCGGCTCAGCAAACACTAGAGAACATTAGAAAACAGAAAAAGCGGGCTATATGAATCAAAACAAACATATACAAATCGAAACTAACCAAAACAACTCAGATGTGAAAATTACATTTGCTTCAAAGGAGTAATTAAGTGCCTACTACTAAAAAACTACAACATAGAGTAACACTTCCAGTAATGCACCCGAGCATGCAGTTGCTTATGCAGACTAGTATAGACAGAGGGTGGCTAAGTTACGAAGAACTTAACTCAGCCATACCCGATGAGTTTTTAACTGCGGATAAAATGGATGAACTTTTGTCCCTTATCTCTAACCTCGACATTGACCTAATTGGTGAGGACTTTAGGATGAGACGTGGTTGGGATCAATTCTTTATTCCCCTTCAAACTAGTTTAAGATTCAAACGAGACACTCCTTGGAAGGATAAAGCACAAGAACTCGCTGAACTTACGGAAGATCAATCGAAGGATTCAAAAGATAGTGTACATATCGATGCTGACGATGAACTTCTTGATGAAGAAGAAGCGCAAGCAGTTATTGCGCAAGCATTAGCCGAGGCATCATCAAGGAGAATCGATGACCCGATAAGAATGTACCTGACACAAATGGGCAGCATTTCTCTATTGACTAGAGAGGAAGAGATACGATTAGCCAAGAAAATTGAATGTACTCGATTCGTTTTCAGACGTCTTGTTATTGAGTCCGATTATGCCGCTGTACAAGCGATTAAAATTCTTGATGATGTTCATGAAAGACGATTGCCATTTGATAGGACGATGCGTATTTCAACTGCTGAAGAAAATGCAAAAGAAAAAGTAGCAAGTAGAATCCCAGTAAACACTAAGACAATCCGTCTTCTACTAGACCAGAGTACGTCTGACTGGAATCGTTGCGAAGCGGGTGGCCTTAAGAAATCAGAGTTGATAGAAGTTAAAACAAGGATGCAAGCAAGGCGTCGTAAAATAGCCACCCTACTTGAGGAATGTTGTTTGAGAACAGCTAAAATTCAACCACTTCTACGCAAGCTACAATCTATTTCCAAAAAGTTAAAACAAATCCAACGAGATCTCACCCTTGCTAAAAGTAAAAATAGCAAATTTGAACCTGACGATGTACTTGTCATGGAAGAAGAACTGTCAGGACTACGTAGTTTGATTCTGGAATCGCCGGAGGACTTGGATGCACGACTCAAAACTATTGATGTTGTTTTTGAAGAGTATGACCAAGCCAAGCGAGATCTTTCTGGTGGTAACTTGCGGCTTGTTGTTTCTATCGCTAAAAAATATCGTAACCGTGGCCTTCCATTTCTTGACATAATTCAAGAAGGCAACACTGGCTTGATGAGAGCAGTAGACAAATATGAATATAGGCGTGGTTATAAGTTCTCTACCTACGCTACGTGGTGGATTAGACAAGCAATCACAAGGGCAATTGCCGACCATGCTCGAACAATTAGAGTTCCGGTTCATATGATTGAAACAATGTCAAAACTTCGTGGCATTCAAAAACGATTGCTACAGGAAATTGGTCGAGAACCAACTCTCGAAGAGATAGCCGAAGTTGCAGACATGACGATTGAAGAGACCAAAAGAGTCATGAAGATTTCAAGGCATCCAATCAGTTTAGATCGACCTGTTGGCGAGTCAGAGGACTCACAATTTGGCGACTTTATAGAAGACGAAAGACAACATGCGCCTTCAGAAACCGCGACAAGTGAGATGCTTAGGTCGAGGATTAACGATGTTCTTAAAACATTGACTTACCGTGAACGTGAAATTCTAAAACTACGATACGGAATCGGCGATGGCTATACCTACACTCTTGAAGAGGTTGGGCGTATCTTTAAAGTTACTCGTGAACGAGTACGCCAAGTAGAGTCAAAAGCGATTCGTAAATTGCAACATCCTGTAAGGAGAAGGCGATTAACGAGTTTTATTGACCAGCATGAAGAATCTGAAGAATAAACTTAGAAGAATCAATTTATGAGTTAAGTTGTTTCTCCAAAGCACCAATTAGTTCTTTGTCAGTCCAAAGCACCCAGCCAGTTTTGCCCTCTAAGGAAACTGCTTCTATAGCATTTATGTTTACATTAACTGCGGCTACTCTCTCAAGGATTCTAATAAAGTCGCCACCATCAACGTTAGCAGTTACATAAATTGCTGTTTCCTCTTCAGCCCCAAGTTCAGCAGATTTAGCAAAATCTCTAAATTGCGAGTCACGTTCCGCAATGCACCGCATAGTAGAAGTTCCATCTTCATTGCTTCTTGCCCATAAAGTGAGAAGTGAAATATCCGCCGCGCGTAAACGATTAGCCAAACTTAGCAGTATTCCCGGCTTATCGGAAAGAGTAAATTTAAAAACAGTGCAAGGTGTAGATTGTGACATACATATAGGTTACTCGCAGTTGCCCCAAGCAGCAATCACTGCGAGTAAATCTGGAGTATCTACGGTTCCGCTACCGTCAATGTCAGCTTCGCTATCTGTAAGACCCCATTCGCCCACAATAGTGAGTAAATCATTTACATTGACATAACCATCTCCGTCTAAATCTTCTGCACAATCTGAATTGCAGATAGATCCATCTCCACAGAGGGAAGAGATACCCTGCCAAATACCCCCGACTGCCCCGCAATCGAGTTCTACTAGGTCAAGGCACCAATCAGATCCACAACATGCGCCAACTGGTTGTGGACATTCTGTCGCTGCGCAAGATGTTGCATCGCCTTGGAACGTGCCCGCTACTGCAGCACAATCATCTGGGTTAACAGGTCCAATGCATCCACCGTCTTCTAAACAGCAAGCACCCTCTGGGAAGCAAGTTGTAGTATCACAAGTGGTTTCATCACCCATATGTGTCCCGCCAACTGTAGTGCAAGTTTCTAAATCAAAATCAACACAGTTTCCAGTTGACTCAACACAGCAAGCACCAATTCCAGATCCACAGGTATATGTAGAACACGAAGTGCCCTCACCTGCCAAATCTCCTCCGAAAATTGTGCAATCACTTGGGGTCAAATCCTGACATGTGTCATTTTCGAGGCAGCAGGCCTGTGGGTCTACCGAACAATTAACAGGAGTGTAAAAAGATCTTAGAACCCAATCTCCACTTGGAGTGCATAGAGATGGAAATTCTTGGAAGGTAAACCAACCGGAGCCACAGACGCAAAACTGGCCAGTGACTGCATTAATCCAATTATCATTTGGGAAATCTAGTCCACTTGTGTCCGTGCACGGAAAGGCATTTTTTGATTGAGGAGGTGAAGAAATACATGGGTTGCCCGGCTGATTGTGCTGGTCAATCCTAAAAGCAATCGAGAAAGAGTTCATGCCACTTTCGTTGTAAACATAAATTTGGTCTGGGTCATTTGGGTCAACCGAAACCGAAATTATGATTCCGTTAGTGCCTGGGGGCATTA